>DATMGW010000397.1:0-2209 GCA_035555295.1 Caldimonas sp. | reverse complement strand
CGCAGTGTCGTTGATGCGCAGAGACATGGAGAGGCTCCTCGTTCGGGGTGGGGCGAGAAGTATGCCGCGACACCGGGCCGTCTGTGGCGCCGGCAAAGACACTTGCAGGATATGGACTACGCGGCGCGGGCGGAGACCGGTGTCCGGGCGGGAGGGATGGCGATCGATCGCTCTCGGACAACGCGGCCGGCATCCCGGCCCCGCGCGGGGCCGGCAATCGGGGAAAATGCGGCCCTTCGGCGCTATGCTCGGCGCCCCCGCCCGCCGACTCGTCCGTCATGCTGATCAACTTCTTCTTCACCCTGCGCGCCGCGAAGCTGAAGGTCTCGGTCAAGGAATACCTGATGCTGCTGGAAGCGATCAAGTCGGGCGTCATCGACGACGACGACGCCGGCGCGCCGACGGTCGACAGCTTCTACTACCTGGCCCGCACCTCGCTCGTCAAGGACGAGGCCCAGTTCGACAAGTTCGACCGCGCCTTCGCAGCGTACTTCAAGGGCGTCGAGCTGCTCACCGATTTCACGCAGGACATTCCGCTCGAATGGCTGCAGAAGAAGTTCGAGCTCGAGCTCACGCCCGAGGAGAAGGCGGCGATCGAGAAGATGGGCTGGGACGAGCTGATGGAGACGCTGAAGAAGCGCTTCGAGGAGCAGAAGAAGCGCCACGAAGGCGGCACCAAGATGATCGGCACGGGCGGCACGTCGCCGTTCGGCGCCTACGGCTACAACCCGCAGGGCATCCGCATCGGCCAGGAAAAGGGCCGCAACAAGAGCGCGGTCAAGGTCTGGGACCAGCGCCAGTTCAAGGACTACGACGACAACCTCGAGCTCGGAACGCGCAACATCAAGATCGCGCTGCGCAGGCTGCGGCGCTTTGCCCGCGAGGGCTCGGAAGAAGAGCTCGACCTCGACGACACGATCCGCGCCACCGCGTCGAACGCCGGCTGGCTCGACATCAAGATGGTGCCGGAGCGGCACAACAAGGTGAAGGTGCTGCTGCTGATGGACGTCGGCGGCACGATGGACGAGCACATCCACCGCGTCGAGGAGCTCTTTTCCGCAGCGAAGACCGAATTCAAGCACCTCGAGTTCTTCTACTTCCACAACTGCGTCTACGACTTCATGTGGAAGAACAACCGGCGCCGCTACAGCGAGAAGTTCCCGACCTGGGACATCATCAGGAAGTACAACAAGGACTACAAGCTGATCTTCGTCGGCGACGCGACGATGAGCCCGTACGAGATCCTGCAGCCCGGCGGCAGCGTCGAATACAACAACGAAGAGCCAGGCGCCGAATGGCTGCAGCGGCTGACCAACGCCTTCCCGAAGTTCGCCTGGATCAACCCCGAGCCGCAGGGTGTGTGGGGATACCGGCAGAGCATTTCGGTCGTCCAGCAGCTGATGAACCAGCGCATGTTCCCGCTCACCTTGCCTGGGCTCGAAGGAGCCATGCGACTGCTCGTGAAATGAGCTTCGACGCAGCGCTGCGTCGAGCGCTGTGGGGGTCGGTCTTCGGAGTGCTGCTCGGCGGCTGCTCGAGCCTGGCCTTCCTGTCGAAGAGCGACGACGCGGACGCGTCCGCGCCGCCGCGCGAGCCCGACATCGCGCTCTACGAGTTCGAGGTCGATGCGCCGGCGCCGTTGCGCGCCCTGCTCCTCAACTACCTCGACCTGGCGCGCTTCCGGAAGGCGCCAAAGTCCGACGCCATCGCCGGCCCCGAGCTCGATCGCCTCGCCGCCGCGGCGCCGGCGCAGGCGCGCGCCCTCCTCGAGACCGAAGGCTATTTCGACGCCGAGGTGAGCGTCGCCAAGAGCAACGGCCATGCGGCGCTGCCGCGTCTGACGATGACCGTCGTTCCCGGCCCGCGCGTCCTGGTGGCGAGCGTTTCCCTCGAATCGACCGCGCCGCTCGCGCCGCGCACGCCGACGCGCGAAGAGCCGTGGTCCGACCGCCTCGACAGGCTGCGCCGGACCTGGGCGCTGCCGCCCGGGCAACCGTTTCGCGAGCCGGCGTGGAGCGGCGCGAAGAACGCCACGCTCGCCGCCTTGCGCGCCGACGGCTATCCGACCGCAGCCTGGCAATCGACGCACGCGACCATCGACGCGACTGCCGGGACGGCGGCGCTCGCGCTGACGATCGAAGGCGGGCCGCTCTTTCGCCTCGGGCCGATCCGCGTCGAAGGCGTCAGCCGCTACGACGAGGAGACGGTG
>DATMGW010000396.1:0-10641 GCA_035555295.1 Caldimonas sp. | reverse complement strand
CGGCCGCAGGGCTGGTCAGGCTGCCGGTGGCGTAGCTGTTGGTGATCGTGCTGCCGTTGATGCTGCCGACCAGGCCGCCAAGACCCAGGGAAGAGCCGCCATAGGTGGTCGAGACATTGCCGGTAGCGTAGCTGTTCGTGATGATGCCCGGGCCATACCCCACCAGACCGCCCACGCTCGAACTGCTGCCGCTGACGTTGCCGGTGGCATAGCTGTTCACGATCAGCCCGGGGTAGGTTCCGGCGAGGCCGCCGAGGTTGCTACCGCCGCTGACGTTGCCGGTGGCGTGACTGTTGGTGATCGTGAGGCTGCTGTACGCCTGGCCGACCAGGCCGCCGGCATCGGAACCGGTCACGCTGGCGCTGGCGTAGCTGTTGGTGACGGATCCGCCGACAAAACCTGCGAGGGCACCGACACGGTCATAGCCCTTGACGCTGCCGCCCTCGAGGCCGATGTTGCGAGCGGCGAAAGTCAAGTTGGTGGTGGTTCCAAACACGCCGACGTCATAGGTCGACGGGCGATTGATGGTCAGTCCGGTGACGGTGTGGCCGAGGCCGTCGAGCACGCCGGTGAAGCTGTTGATCGGCGCAAAGCCCTGGTTGGAATTCCACGTGCTGGTGGCACTGGCATCGATGTTGGCACCCAACGCGAACTTGCCGGCCAGGCCGCCGGCGATACCCTGCAAGTCCGTCCCCGTGGTACTGCCCGCGACACCCACCGAGTTGATGAGGGTGTAGCCGGCACCGTTGATGGTCAGGATGCCGGTGCCCGTGCGGTCGAAATCCACGCGCCCCGCGAAGTGGCCGGTACCGTCGAAGCCGACCTTGACCGTGCCGCCGGGAACGGCCGCGTCGCCGCCGTTGGCGGTGGCCGTGTTCATCGTCAGCTTGGAGCTGCCGGCGGCGGTCATGACCGCATTGATGTTGATGTCGCGCGCCGCGGTGAGGATGAGCGTGTTGGCGCCCCAGGAAATGGCGTCGTTGACGTTGATGTCGCCGGCGCCGCTGGCATCGGCGCCGCTGCTGCTCAGGATCGTGACGTTGCCGCTGCCCAGGTTCGAGGAGAGCGTGCTGCCGCTGATGTCGCCGCCGCTGGCGGCGATGTTGAAGTCGTGGGGGTCGATGAGCCAGGTGCCTGTCCGGCCCTGCGCCGACGCGGTGGTGACCCGGGTGCCGTCGGCGACGGTGACGTTGGCGCCGGAGGTTTCCACCGAGCCGCCGTCGCCGCCGTTGGACGCGCTGGCGTCGATGACGCCGCCGACGCTGACCACGCCGCTCTCGGCGCCGCCGAGCAGCCGGATCACTCCGCCATGGTTATCGATCGTCCGCGCCTGGATGATGCCGCTATTGTTGACGACCGTACCGGCCAGCCGGTCGGCCGCACGCGCGGCCAGGATCACCGTGCCGCCATCGGCCTGGATCAGTTGCCGGTTCTCGGCCAGAGCTTTGAGTGCGCCCTCGTCGACGGTCAGGTTGATCAGCCGGTCGCCGGCGAAGTCGAGCGTGACCTTGTTGCCGGCGCCCAGGGCCACGGTGCCCAGACGGGCGGTGAGCGTGCCTTCGTTGCGAGCTTCCGGCGCCAGCAGGGCGATGTATTTGACGGCGTTGATGCTGCCCTGGTTCAGCACCGCGCCGGCGGATCTGTTCCTGGTGAAGCTGCGCTTGCCGGCCAGGAAATCCTTGTCGGAAATGTCCAGGCTGCTGGCCACCAGGCCGCCCACATCGACCTGGGCGGTCTTGCCGAACAGCACGCCGTTGGGATTGAGAAGAAAGACCTGGCCGTTGCTCGTGAGGCGGCCCTCGATTTCGGAGGCGCCGGCGGAGGCAGCCACGCGGTTGAGGGCGACGGCGTTGGCGCCGGGCTGGTTGAAATTCACCCACGCCCCGCTGCCGATATTGAAGCTGCCCCAGTTGATGGTGGTGGCGGCGGTGCTCTGATCGACGTTCAGACGGCTGCCGCTTTGTTGAATGCTGGCGGCGCCCGACGTCACGGTGCCGTTCGTGGGAAGGGCGTTGGAGTCGAGCGAGACAGGTCGGCCCTGGCCGAGAGCCTGCAGCGGAAAGCAGCCGATCGACGCGAGCAGCAACGCCGTGAGACGCGCGATGACGCGCGGCCGGCGCCACGTGATCCTGATGCTGCGACCGCGCGACAGGCGAATGACGAGGGCCGGCGGGGACGGCTCCTTCTTGCGGTGGTGAATCGGGGCGTCGCCACGTGGGCCAGTTCGGGTCTTGTCGGACACGCTGAACTCCTCGGATTCCCGTTCAGAAGTACGCCGTGGCGGTCAACCAGGCGCGGGTGTGGCTATGGCGGCCGTCGGAATCGTTGTCGTGCACGTCGCGCCCGGGGTTGCTGCCCAGGGGCTGCGCCACCGTGGCGCGAATCTGTACCGCACTGCTGCTGTACTGCAAGGCCACGCCAACACCGCTCAGGCCATAGCGGTTGCCGATGCGGGTGTTGGCGCCTTGCCAGCCCGCCCATTCATTGCGGTGCAGGCGAATCTCGCCGTGGTCGAAGAAGCCGCTCAGCTCGAAGCCGTGGCCGAGCTGACGGCGCATCTCCAGGTTCAACTGCAGGCCTTCGTCCCCGGCTGCCTCACCCTGGGGGTAGGCACGAACGCCGGCGGGGCCGCCGAGGCTGAATTTCTCGGCCGAATCCAGGTTGCGCGAAGCGAACTGTGCGGAGAAGGCGGCGAACAGGGTCCAGTCGTCACCGACAGCTTGCAGCCGCAGGGCGGTCAGGTTGACCTTCTGGTAGTCGCCGTGAGTCCGGGCGGTGGCGTCATCGACCTGAAGATCGGGTGACCAACCGCCGAGGTCGAGGCGCCCCGCTGCCACCGAAACGCTCCCGCTGCTGTAGCCACCGCCCGCCCACGCGTCCGTGGCGTCTGCGGAAAGGGCCAGATTCAACACCCGGGCGTCCTTGTCGCCGGTCGTGCCGGCAATCGTTTGGTTGTAGAAGGCTTTTGCGTCCACGCCTGCGGAGAGGCGCACGTTGGCGGCGCGGCTGCGCATGACGGGATAGGCGAGGGTGAGGCTGGCCACCTTCGCATCGCCCTTGGCTTGCAGAGGGGCGAAGTCGCAGCAGAGGCGATAGTCGCTGTAGGTGTAACTGGCGCCCGCAGTCAGCCCGTTGGCGCCCCAGGGCAGTTGATAGCCGAGGCGGGCGTACTCGGTGCCGCTGGAGTGAGTGACCCGAGCGAAGAGTTGATCGCCGATGCCACGCGGGTCGTTGAGGTTTAGGTTGGCCCCCAGACGCCACACCCCGGAGAACTTGCTTCCCCCGTTGTCCAGATCGACGTTGCCAGCCAGAGCACGCCCCTCGACAGTCTCGACCGTCAGCAGCGACGTGCCCACGTCCGCGCCAGGAGACAGGCTGGAGGTGGCCTGAACACCGGGCAGATCGTTGATGAGCAACAGGGCGCGCTCCATCCCGTCTTCGCGCAGTTCGCCGGCGTGCAGAGCGGCAGCAACAATGTCCGTGACGACCTCTGCGTTGAGCCGACCGCCCTCGCCGGAAACGACGCTGACCCGATCCAGTCGGCCTTCGAGAACGATGATCTCCACGATCCCGTCCTTGATGTCCTGGCTCGGGATGTAGGCACGAGCGACCATCCAGCCACGGCTGCGGTAGTAGCGGGTGATGCGGTCGGCAGCGCCTTCGAGATCGGCAAGACCCACTGACTTGCCCACCAGATCCTGAAGAAGCGGCAGAAGCTGCGCCTCGGGAAATGCCGTGGTCCGGGTAAAGCGAAAACCCTTGACGATGAAACGCGCCCCCTCGGGTGCTTTCATCGCCGGGCGAGTCGGCTCCTCCACGGTCGGCGCCGGAACCGTCCGCGGCGGCACGCCGGGAGTGCGCGCGCGCTCCTGCTCCCGCAGCACGCTGCCAGCGTCGGGCACCACCTGGGCTTGAGCGATTGAAATGCAAAGCCCGCAGCCGAGAATCGCGGAAACCAAAGTGCGAGTCCAAATGCACCCACTGCGGAGAACCGGAGCCCGCGAAATGCCGCCGTCACGGTGCGACAGCGTTGCACGATGGATGTCTGCGTTCACGCCCTTCTCCTCTCCAGTTCGCCCCGCACCGCGCGAAGGCAGGCGTCTCGGTCGCTTGCTGACTGCGGTTCTAAGCGGGTCACCGTGACACGAGCGTGATACGGCTGGAGCTTTCCGCGGGTGCCGCGTGCCGGTTCAGGACGCCTGCGCGCATCTGCCCCGTTCGATCAGACGCGATACGCCTCTCGAACCGGACACTTCGCGAAAGCTGCCGGCGACGCTGGGGCCGGCGTCACTCCCGGGCCGGAGCCCGTTCGATCATCGGGAACGTCGTCAGAACCCTTCCTCGACGAGCTCGGCGGCGCGGATCAGGGCACGCGCTTTCGCCTCGGTCTCCTGCCATTCGAGCTCGGGAACCGAATCGGCGACGACGCCGGCGGCCGCCTGCACGTACAGGACGTGGTCCTTGACGATGCCGGTGCGGATCGCGATCGCCACGTCCATGTCGCCGGCGAAGCTGAGATAGCCGCAGGCGCCGCCGTAGAGGCCGCGCTTGACGGGCTCGAGCTCGTCGATGATCTCCATGGCGCGGATCTTCGGCGCGCCGGTGAGCGTTCCCGCCGGGAAGGTCGCCCTCAGGACGTCGAGGTTGCTCATGCCGTCTTGGAGCAGGCCCTCGACGTTGCTGACGATGTGCATGACGTGCGAATAGCGCTCGACCGCGAACGCCTCCGTCACCTTGACGCTGCCCGTCTTGGCGATCCGGCCGATGTCGTTGCGCGCCAGGTCGATCAGCATCAGGTGCTCGGCGCGTTCCTTCGGATCGTTGACGAGCTCGGTCTCGAGCGCCTGGTCCTGCGCCGGTGTCGCGCCGCGCGGGCGCGTGCCGGCGAGAGGTCGGATCGTCACCTTGTCGCCCTCGGGCGTGTGCTCGTGACGGACCAGGATCTCCGGCGACGCGCCGACGACCTGGAAGTCGCCCATGTCGTAGAAGAACATGTAGGGCGACGGGTTGAGCGAGCGCAGGGCCCGGTACAGGCTCAGCGGCGACTCGGTATAGCGCTTCTTCAGGCGCTGCCCGATCTGCACCTGCATCATGTCGCCGGCGGCGATGTATTCCTTGGCCCGGTGCACCGCTTCCAGGTAGGCGGCCTTGCCGAACTCGCGCTCGACGGCGTGCGCCGCGCCCCGTCGCACCGGCGGCGCGGTGACGCTGTATTTCAGCTTGTCGGTCAGCTCGGCGAGGCGGCGCCGGGCCCGGAACCACGCCTCCGGTTCGGCCGGGTCGGCATAGACGATGAGATGGAGCCGGCCCGACAGGTTGTCGATGACGGCGAGCTCCTCGCATTGCAGGAGCAGGATGTCGGGCGTGTCGATGCCGCCGTCCTTCCACGTCTTGGCCAGGCGCGGCTCGATGTAGCGGACCGCGTCGTAGCCGAAGTAGCCGGCCAGACCGCCGCAAAAGCGCGGCAGGCCGGGGCGCAGCGCGACCTTGAAGCGTTTCTGCCAGGCGGCGATGAAGTCGAGCGGGTTGCCGTCGTGCGTCGCGACGATGGCGCCATCGGTCACGACCTCGGTCCGAAAGCCGCTGGCGCGCAGCAGCGTACGCGCCGGCAAACCGATGAACGAGTAGCGCCCGAAGCGCTCGCCGCCGACCACCGATTCGAGCAGGAAGCTCAATCGGCCCTCGCCGATGCCGCCGCGGGCCAGCTTCAGGTACAGCGAGAGCGGCGTCTCCAGGTCGGCGAACGCCTCGGCGATCAAGGGAATGCGGTTGAAGCCCTGGAGCGCGAGGCTCTTGAATTCGATTTCTGTCATGGTCGTCGAGCCGGCACTAAAGCACCGGGTGGGCGGATCATCCATCGGCTGGGACAGCGCTGGAGATCGGACATCGGGTCGGCGGGCGATAGGCCCGCCGCGTTCATGCGGCGCGCGCCGCGCCGGACGCCGGAGCTGCCGGCCTCAGCGGCGGCGGCTGGCCTTCGTGCAGCGGCGCCAGGGCCAGGCTCCCTGGTCCGGGGACCTTGCGCCATTCGTCTCGAACGTCTTGAACGCGACCATCGTAAAAGTGTAGCAGTCGAAGGCGTAGCCGCCATGCAGCTGCGCCGGGCCGGACCGACAATCGCGCCATGGTGAGCAACAGCGCGACATCCGGCCCGGCGGCGACGCCGCGCATCCTGGTCGTCGCCGAAGGCAGCGAAGCGGCCCAGGCGATTGCAGAACGCCTCGACGCCGATCTTGCGAGCGGCGTCCACCTCTCGATCGACCCGGCGCGCGCCGCCGCCGACCTCGCCGAGACGCGCGCCGAAGTCGTGCTGCTCGGCCTGCCGACGCTGGCTGCAAGCAAGGATCGGGCGCGCATGCTCCGCCCCGGCGGAACGCCGGAGTTGCCGATCGTCGTCGCGCTGTGCGCGAAAAGCGAGCTCGCGGCAGCGGCGCGCCTCGTCCGTGAAGGCGTGCTCGACGACTATCTGCCGCTGGCCTTCGATCCGGCCGACCCGGATCGTCTCGCGACCAGCGTTCGCACGGCCTGCCGTCTGGCTCCCCCTGCCGTCCCCCGCATGGCCCGCCGCGAGCGCCCGATCGTCCTCCTCGTCGAGGACGACGAGTTCTCGCACCAGCTCGTCGCCATCACCCTGCAAAGCCGCAACGTCGAGCTCGTCTTCGAGAGCGAGGGCGACGCCGCGCTGGAGCGGATCCGCCGCGTCCGGCCCGACCTGGTGCTGATGGACGTGAATCTGCCGGGCCGCGACGGCGTCGAGCTGACGCAGCGGCTGAAGGCCGACCCGGCGCTCGCCGCCATCCCCGTCGTCATGCTCACCGGCGAAGCGCGGCGCGAGATCCTCGTGCGCAGCATGGAAGCGGGCGCCGCCGACTTCATCGTCAAGCCGTTCACCCCCGATGCGCTGATCGCCAAGCTGGCCAGATTCCTCCCCGCGCTGCACTGATCGTCGCCGCGTCGCGCGCGCGACGACCTCAGCCCGAAGTCACCGGGATGCCGCGGAACTGCCCGGCGACCGCCGTTCCGGCGGGCCGCGGATAGCGCTCGGGATCGAAGCGGCTGAGCAGCTCCTTCTCGCGAGCCCGCGCGATCGCCAGGCTCGCCAGCTTGACGTGGCCGTAGCCGCGGATCGACGCCGGCACGTTGGCGATCGCCACGGCGATCGCCGCCTTCTCCGGCATCAGCCCGGCGAGCAGCTCGGCGACACGCGCTTCGTAGTCGTCGATGAGTCGACGCTCGAGCTTGCGCTCCTCGGTCCGGCCGAAAGGATCGAACGGCGTGCCGCGCAACCCCTTGCCGTGCGCGAGGATCTTCAACAGCGGCAAAAGCCACGGCCCGAAGCGACGCTTCTTCGGCGCCGCCGCGCGCGCCCCGCCCATGGGATTGGCCAGCGCCGGCGGCGCCATGTAGAACTCGAGCCTGAGGCTGCCTTCGAACTGCTCGGCCAGGCGCCGCGCGAACTCGCCATCGGTATAGAGGCGGGCAACCTCGTACTCGTCCTTGTAGGCCATGAGCTTGCGCATCTGCTCGGCGACGGCGCGAGTCAGCGGCAAGTCGCCCGCCGCACCGCCGATCGCCTGTTCGCGGGCGCGGACCGCGGCGACGAGCCGCAGGTAGCGTTCGGCGTAGCGTTCGCTCTGGTAGGCGGCAAGAAAGCGGGTCGAGCGGGCGATGAGCTCGTCGAGCGTCTCGGCGTGCTGCGCCTTCGGGTCGGGTTCGTGCAGCAGCTCGCGGCAGGCGACCGGGTTGGCCGCGGCGAGTCGCCCGAGCGAGAACGCCGCCTTGTTGCTTTCGACCGCGACGCCGTTCAGCTCGATGGCGCGCCGCACCGCCGCGAGGCCGACCGGGACGAGGCCGCGCTGCCAGGCGTAGCCCATCGCCACGATGTTGGAGACGATCGAGTCGCCGAGGAAGTCTTCGGCGAGGGTCTGCGCGTCCATCGTCTCGACTTGGGTCGCACCCGCGGCGAACTCGATCTTCTCGAGCAAGGCATCGACCTTCAGGCTCGCGTCCGGGTTCGACAGCGATTCGGCGACCGGGATCTCGTGCGTGTTCGCCAGCACGCGGGTGCGGCCGCGGCGCACGGACTGCAGGGCGTCGGCCGAGGCGGCGACGACGATGTCGCAGGCGAGCAGCGCGTCGGCCTGCTGCGCGTCGATGCGCACCTGGTTCAGCGCGGCCGGATCTCTTGCGAGGCGAACGAAGGACAGCACCGAGCCGCCCTTTTGCGCGAAGCCCATGAAGTCGAGCACGCTCGCCGAGTGTCCTTCGAGGTGCGCGGCCATCGCGATGACGGTACCGACCGTGATGACACCGGTGCCGCCGACGCCGGTGACGAGCAGGTCGTACGGGCCCGTCCAGCGATGCGGTTCGGGGCTCGGCAGCGCCGCGACGAGCGCCGCGAAACGCGCCGCGCCGGCCCCGGCCAACGCCCCGGGGCGCTTCTTCAGCGTGCCGCCGACGACGCCGACGAAGCTCGGGCAAAAGCCCTTGGCGCACGAGTAGTCCTTGTTGCAACTCGACTGGTCAATCTTGCGTTTCCTGCCGAGCTCGGTCTCGAGCGGAACGACGGCGACGCAGTTCGATTGCACCGAGCAATCGCCGCAGCCTTCGCAGACGCGTTCGTTGATGAAGAGTCGCCGCGCCGGGGCGACGAGCTCGCCCTTCTTCCTCCGGCGGCGCAGCTCGGCGGCGCAGGTCTGCTCGTAGATCAGGACGGTCACTCCCTTCATTTCGCGCAGGCGCCGCTGCACCGCGTCGAGCTCGTCGCGGCCGAAGAACTCGGTGTAGGCGGGAAAGCGCTCCTTGATCGCCGCGTACTTGGCGATGTGGTCGGACACGACGACGACCTTGGTCGCGCCTTCGGCTTCGACCTGGCGCGCGATCCCGTCGACGGAGATCGTTCCGTCGACCGGCTGGCCGCCGGTCATGGCCACGGCGTCGTTGAAGAGGATCTTGTAGGTGATGTTCGTTCCTGCGGCGATCGCCTGGCGGATCGCCAGGTAGCCGGAGTGGTAGTAGGTGCCGTCGCCCAGGTTCTGGAAGACGTGCGGCACCTTCGTGAACTGCGAGTGCGAGACCCAGTCGACGCCTTCGCCGCCCATCTGGATCAGCCCGGCGGTATCGCGGTCCATCCATGTGGCCATGAAGTGGCAGCCGATGCCGGCCTGCGCACGCGAGCCTTCGGGCACTTTCGTCGAGCTGTTGTGCGGGCAGCCGGCGCAGAAGTAAGGCTGCCGCTTGACCGCGTCACCGACGTTCGAGAGCAGCTGCGGCACCGTGAAGTCGACGACCAGATGGCGCCGGTCGAGCTGCGCGAATCGCGCCGCGAGCCACTCGGCGACGATCTCGATCAGGCGCGACGGGCGCAGCTCGCCGAGCTCGGAGACCAGGGGGCGGCCCGCGGCGTCGCGCTTGCCGACGATCGTCGGGCGCACCTCGCTGTTGTAGAAGAGATCGCGCATCTGCGTCTCGACGACGGCGCCCTTTTCCTCGACCACGAGGATCTCGTCCAGTCCCTCGGCGAAGGCTTCGAGCCGGGTCGGCTCGAACGGGTATGCGAGGCCGACCTTGTAGAGACGCACACCGGCTTCGGCCAATGCGTCAAGCGGAATGTCGAGACGGCGAAAGACCTCGAGCAGGTCGAAATGCGCCTTGCCGCATGTGACGATGCCGACCGTCGCGTGCTCCGATTCGACGACCTGCCGATCGATCGCATTGACCTTTGCGAAGGCGCGCACCGCGTCGAGCTTGGCGTGCAGGCGCTCTTCGATCTGCAGCGAAGGCAGGTCGGGCCAGCGGTAGTGGAGCCCCTCGGCGAGGCGAACGAAGCCGGTCGTGGCTTCGACCTCGGGCCCGCCCTTCCACGCTGCGACACGCGCGTTCGTCGCATCAAGATCGACGGTCGATCCGCTCTCGACGACTTCCGAGAGCGCCGTGAAGCCGACCCAGTTGCCGGAAAAGCGCGACAGCTCCCAGCCGTAGAGGCCGAACTCGAGGTACTCGGCGACGTTGGCGGGTGCGACGACAGGCATGTGCCACGACTGCATCGCGACCTCGCTCTGGTGCGGCATCGACGACGAGACGCAGCCGTGATCGTCGCCGGCGACGACGATCACGCCGCCCAACGGCGACGAGCCATAGGCGTTGCCGTGCTTCAGCGCATCGCCGGCGCGGTCGACTCCCGGGCCCTTGCCGTACCACATCGCATAGACGCCGTCGGCCGTGCGCTCGGGGTCGGACTCGACGCGCTGCGTGCCGAGCACCGCGGTTGCGCCCAGCTCTTCGTTGATCGCCGGCAGGAATTTCACCTTCGCCGCGTCGAGCAGCTTCGCCGCCTTCCACGCCTGCTGGTCGACCATGCCGAGCGGCGAGCCACGGTAGCCGCTGATGAAGCCGCCGGTGTTCAGGCCGAACATGGCGTCGCGCTTTTTCTGCAGCATCGGCAGGCGCACCAGCGCCTGCGTGCCGCTCATGAAGGCGCGGCCGCGCTCGAGCGAGTACTTGTCGTCGAGCGTGACGCTTTCGAGCGCCTTGCGGATGGCTTCGGGGAGGGGGGCATTCATCGGGGCACTCCGGAGAGAAGTTCTGCTGCGAACGGCACGGACCGAGCTCGTGACCCGCGGCGCATCCGGGAGTGTAGGG
>DATMGW010000395.1:0-7889 GCA_035555295.1 Caldimonas sp. | reverse complement strand
CGGCTCGCCGAAGCCGACGAGCCGGGGCGCCACCGTGTCGAACAGCTCGACCGTCGCGAAGCCCGGGCCGGCGGCCCGCTCTCCCGCTGCCGCCGGCGGCGCGGCGGGAGCGCGCGTCATGAGCACGGCGCGCATGATCGGAAGCTGGCCGACGATGGCGGTCAGGCGGCCGCCCGGCTTCAGTTGGCCGAGCAGGGCGCGCGGGACTTCGGCGACCGATCCGGACAGGACGATGACGTCGAAAGGCCCGTCGACGGGCGGCGCCTGCGAGGCGTCGGCCTCGAGCACCGTGGCGTTGCTGATCCAGGCGCGGCGCAGGTTGTCGGCGGCAAAGCGCGCCAGCTCGGGGACGATCTCGAGCGTCGTCACGTGCTGCGCCCGGTGCGCCAGGAGCGCCGCCATGTAGCCGGAGCCGGCCCCGACCTCGAGGACGCGCTCGTGGCGCTGCACGGCAAGCTCCTGGAGCAGGCGCGCCTCGACCTTGGGGGCGAGCATCGACTGGCCGTGCGGCAGCGGCACCTCCGTATCGACGAAAGCCATCGAGCGATAGACGGCCGGAACGAACTCCTCGCGCTTGACGACCGAGAGCAGCGTCAGGATGGCGTCGTCGAGCACTTCCCAGGTGCGGATCTGCTGCTCGATCATGTTGAAACGGGCTTGTTCGATGTTCATGGCGGGCTCGAGGCGGCTGACAGGAGGGGGACCGGCTGCTTGAAGAGGAGGCGCTTCGTCCAGCGCGAAAGATCGTCGAGGTAGCAGTAGACGACGGGGACGACGACCAGCGTGAGCAGCGAAGAGGTGATCACGCCGCCGATCACCGCCTGGCCCATCGGCGCGCGCTGCTCCGAGCCTTCGGAGAGGGCGAAGGCGAGCGGCACCATGCCGAAGACCATCGCCAGCGTCGTCATCAGGATTGGCCGCAGGCGAACCCGCGCCGCGTAGAGAAGCGCGGCTTCGCGCGGCATCGGCACGCCGGCGGCGCCTTCGTCGCCGTCGCCGCCGACTTCTCCGCGTTGCGCCCGGATCGCGAAATCGATGAGCAGGATCGCATTCTTCGTGACCAGCCCCATCAGCATGACGATGCCGATGATCGAGAACATGTTGAGCGTCGAGCGGAACATCAGGAGCGCCAGCACGACGCCGATCAGCGTCAGCGGCAGCGAGCTCATCAGGGCCAGCGGCTGCACGAAACTGCGGAACTGGCTGGCCAGGATCATGTAGATGAAGACGATCGCCAGGCCGAGCGCGCCAAGCGCGTAGTCGAACGACTCGTTCATGTTCTTGGTCGAGCCGCCGAACGAATAGCGGTAGCCGGGCGGCCAGTCGATGCCGTCGAGGACGCGCTTGATGTCGGCCGAGACGTCGCCCGAGCTGCGTCCGACGGCGTTGGCGTCGACGTTGATCTCGCGGTTCAGGTCGCGCCGGTTGATCTGGTTCGGGCCGGTCGAAGGCGTCACGTCGGCGACTTGCGAGAGGCGGACGACGCGCGGCGAGCCGTCGGCGCCGGGGGCGACGTTGATCGGCATGCGCTCGAGATCGCCGATCGCATAGCGGCTGCCCGGGGCGAGCTGCACGTTGACGTCGTAGTTCTCGCCGTCGGCGGCGCGCCAGTTGCCGACGGTCGTCCCGGCGACGAGCGTGCGAAGCGTCGCCGCGAGCATGTTGACGTTGAGGCCGGCGTCGGAGGCGGCGTCGCGTCGCACCTCGATCGCCACCGTCGGCTTGTCGGGCTTCAGGGTCGTGTCGAGGTCGACGAGGCCGGGAATCGTCGCCAGCTGCGCCGTGATCGTCCGCGACAGCCGCTCGAGCTCGCCGAGGTCGCTGCCCTGGATCGAGAACTGCAGGCTCTTGCCGCCGCCGAGGTCGATCGTGCCGATGTTCGTCACCGTGATGCCGGGAATGCGCGCGAGGCGTTCGCGCAGCGGCACCGTCATCTGCGCGACGCTGCGCTTGCGGTCCTTGCGGTCGACCAGGCGCACGTAGGTCGCGGCGTAGATCTTGCCCGCAGCCTGGCCGCTGTTGATCGTCGTCACCGTGTAGCGCACCTCGGGCATCTCGCGCAGCACGGCGTCGACCTGCCTGGCGCGCATTTCCGTGACTTCGAGCGACGAGCCGACCGGCGTGTAGAAGTTGACCTGCGTCTCCGAGAAGTCGGCCTTTGGAACGAACTCCGCGCCGAGGATCGCCTGGTACGCCGCCGAGAGCCAGACCGTCAGTCGCGCGAACAGGCCGGTGACGCGGCCGATGGTCTGCGCGTAGGCCCCCTTGGGGACTCCGCCGCCAGCGCCGTCGTGGTCGCGCCCGGCCTGCGGGTCGTGCCAGATGCTCGACAGCATCGGGTCGAGCGTGAAGCTGACGAACATCGAGATGAGGACCGCAGCGACGATGGTCAGGCCGAACTCGTGGAAGAACTTGCCGACGATGCCGCCCATGAAGCCGATCGGCAGGAAGACGGCGACGATCGACAGCGTCGTCGCCAGCACCGCGAGGCCGATCTCGTTCGTCCCGTCGAGTGCCGCGTCGTGCGCGGTCTTGCCCATCCGCACGTGGCGGACGATGTTCTCGCGCACCACGATCGCGTCGTCGATGAGCAGGCCCACGCACAGCGACAGCGCCATCATCGTGATCGTGTTGATCGTGAAACCGAACACGTACATGAACAGGAACGTGCCGATCAGGGCGATCGGCAGGGTCAGCCCGGTGATCACCGTCGAGCGCCAGGAGTCGAGGAACAGGAAGACGATCAGGATGGTCAGCGCCGCGCCCTCGAACAAGGTGCGCTTGACGTTGGCGACGGAGACCCGGATCGAGCGCGAGTTGTCGCGATTGACTTCGACGCGAACCCCCGGCGGCGTCACGTTCTTCGCCTCGGCGAGGGCGCGCTGCAGCCCGTCGACGACGTCGATCGTGTTCTCGCCCTGCGATTTCTGCACCGACAGCAGCACCGTGCGCTGGCCGTTGTAGAGGGCCAGGCTGTCGATTTCCTGCGGCCCGTCGACGATGTCGGCGACCTGCCACAGCTTGACCGGCGCGCCGGCCGTCCCCGAGCCGCCGAAGCTCTTCTTGGCGACGACGACGTCGCGGAAGTCTTCCGGGCGCTTCAGGCGCGCATTGATCTGGACGACGCGCTCCTGCTCCTTCGAGCGGATCGCGCCGAGCGGCAGCTCCTGGTTTTCGCTCTTCACGGCGGCGACGACCTGCTCGGCGCCGATGCCGAGCGCCTCCATCGCCGCGGGCTTCAGGTAGACGTTGATCTGCCGAGCCAGGCCGCCGACAACCGTGACCGAGCCGACGCCGCGAACGTTCTCGAGGCGCTTCTGCAGCACCTGCGAAGCCCAGGTCGTCAGCTCCTGGGTGCTGTGCCTGCCATCTTCGGACAGCACGGCGACGTTGAAGACCGGAATGCTCTGCGGGTCGAAGCGCGAGATGCGCGGCTCCTTGACCTCGTCGCGCAGGTACGGGCGGATCAGGGCGACCTTCTCGCGCACGTCGTCGGCGGCCTTGCGACCGTCGATGTCGAGGTTGAACTCGACGATTACGACCGAGCTTCCTTCGTACGAGCGCGAGTAGAGCGCGTTGATCCCGGCGACCGTGTTGACCGCCTCCTCGATCTTCTTCGTCACCTCGGCCTCGACGATCTCGGGCGACGCGCCGGGATAGTCCATGACGATGACGACGGTCGGGAAGTCGACGTTCGGGAACTGGTCGACCGACAGGCGCTGGTAGCTGAAAAGGCCCAGCACGACGAAGGCGAGCATGACCATCGTCGCCAGCACCGGGTTGCCGATCGAGACGCGGGTGAACCACATGGTCGTCGCCCGGCGATGCCTAACGCGCCGCGCCGCTGGCGGCGATCGGCGCGGGTCGCGCCAGGCGCAGCGCCGTGCCGTCGCGCACGAGCCCCGTGCTCGCGGCGAGCACCTGTGCGTTTTCGCCGAGGCCGGACGCGATCTCGACCCAGGGCTCGCCCCCGATCGATCCGCGCACGCCGAGCGTCACCGGGGTCGTCGCCGCCAGGCCGTTGCGGATGAGCAGGACGTAGGGCCGGGCCTGGTCTGTGCGTACGGCCGAGAGCGGCAAGGCGAGGGCGCGCTGCCGCCCCAGCTCGATCGTGCCGTGCGCGAACAGGCCCTGGCGCAAGGCAGGTTGCGGCTCGACGGCGAGGTAGGCCATGACCGAGCGCGTCCCGGCCTGCGCGCTCGGGTTGATGCGCGCCACGTGCGCAGCGACCGGTGCGGCGAGGCCGTCGACCCGCAGCGTCGCGGCGCGGCCGATCGTGAGGCCGGCGACGTCTTCCGGCGCGAGCGCCGCCTCGAGCTCGATCTGCGACAGGTCGACGATCTCGACCAGCTTGGCATCGACGGCGACGCGCTCGCCCGGCTGCGCCATGCGCTGCGCGACGAGGCCGCCGATCGGCGCGACGAGCGTCGCGTCGCTGCGACTCTTCTTCGCCAGGGCGACGGCCGAGAGCGCGGCGTCGTAGCTGGAGCGTGCGCCGGCCTCGTTCGAGATCGAGGTCTCCAGGCCGGTCGCCGAGATGAAGCCCTGCGCGACCAGGGCGCGGTTGTTCTCGAGGGCGCGCATGGCGATGTCGAGCTGCGACTTCGTCGAGGCGGCGCTCTGCTCGGCCTGCTTCAGCCTGAGATCGAGCTCGGTCGTGTCGAGCTGGCCGAGCACCTGGCCGGCCTTGACGCGATCGCCTTCGCGAACGCCGAGCGTCTTGACCTCGGCGGCGACCTTGGCGCGGACGACGGCGCTGTTGACGGCCTTCAGGCCGCCCGAGATCTCGAGCGTGCGCGGCAGATCGATGCTCTGCGCGACGACGACGTCTGCGGGCGCGAGGTCGAGCCCGCCCGGCGCGCGCGCCGACGCCGTCTGCTCCCTCTGCTCCTCCTTGCGACCGACGACGGCGCGCGCGACGAAAGCGCCGAGCAGCCCCGCGGCAACGAGCGGAATCGTCCAGCGCAGCCAGCGCTTCATGGTCTGCGCCTGAGCGGTGGGCGCCCCGCCTTGGCCTGCGGCGCCGTCTGCAGACCGTGCAGAACGAGGTCGATCTGCGCTTCGATGATGGCGTGCGGATCGAGCTTCGCATGTGCCGAGCTGGCGCCCAGCGAATGCTTGTTCATGACGAGAAAGAGCAGCGGCGCGACCAGCGCGTGGACGACGTCGGCGACCTTGACCTGGCGAAACTCGCCGCGGTCGATGCCGCGCTGCACGATCCCGGCGATCATGCGGTCGGCGGGCAGCGCCACCTCGTCGAGGTAGAACTGGGCGATCTCGGGAAAGTTGCCCACCTCCGACATCATGAGCTTGAGGATTCCCGAGGCGCGCGTCTCGCCGACACGCTGCCACCACAGGCGCAGCACGTTGCCGAGCAGCTCGGCAGAGGGGCCTTCGAAGGCGCGAACGATCTCCAGCCCCTCGGCGATCTGGTTGACGACGTTGTGGCGGATGACTTCCTTGAGCAGCTCTTCCTTGCTCGGGTAGTACAGGTAGAGCGTGCCCTTGGCGACTCCGGCGCGCGCCGCGACTTCCTCGGAGCGCGTCGCCGCGTAGCCCTTTTCGACGAACAGTTCGAGCGCCGCTTCGAGCAGTTCGTGGGGACGGGCTTCCTTGCGGCGCTGGCGGGGTGCGGGCAAAACGTGGACCGATGCGGGCGGCGAGACGGCGCGTGGCGGCATGGAAAAGCGTACTGACTATACGGTCAGTAATGTATCCGATCGCCCGCCGCGCTCCCTCGCCGGCGGTCCCGGCGGGCGACTATTCGGGGCCATGCCATGATTCCTTCCTCGCCACCGAGACCGTCCCGTTGAAGCACGCGCTGCCTTTTCGCAATCCCTATCACCACGACTTCGTTCGCGTCGGCGTCGCCGTGCCGCGCCTGCGCGTCGCCGACCCGGCCTTCAACGCTGCAGAATCGGTGGCGATGCTCGAGCAGGCCGCGGCCGAGGGTGCGGTGCTCGTCGCCTTTCCCGAGCTGGGCCTTTCGGCCTACACCTGCGACGACCTGTTCCACCAGGGCGCCCTGCTCGACGCCTGCGAAGCGGCGCTGGCCTACGTCGCCGAGGCGACGCGAAGACTCCCGGTCGCAGCCGTCGTCGGCCTGCCGCTGCGCGTCGACCAGCGTCTGTTCAACTGCGCTGCAGTCGCCTTCGGCGGACGTGTGATCGGCGTCGTTCCCAAGACCTACCTGCCGAACTACGGCGAGTTCTACGAAGCGCGCCAGTTCAGCGCCGCCGACACGGCGCTGTCGCGCGAGGTCACGATCGGCGGGCAGGGCGTCCCGTTCGGCAGCGAGCTCGTCTTTCGGGCGACGAACCTGCCGCTGTTCGCATTCCACGCCGAGATCTGCGAAGACCTCTGGGTGCCGGTGCCGCCGTCGAGCTTCGCCGCGCTGGCCGGGGCGACGGTGCTCGTCAACCTGTCGGCGTCGAACATCACGATCGGCAAGGCCGACTACCGGCATCAGCTCGTCAGCCAGCAGTCGGCGCGCTGCCTCGCCGCGTACCTCTATTCGTCGGCAGGCGCCGGCGAATCGACGACCGACCTCGCGTGGGACGGCCAGGCGCTGATCTGCGAGAACGGCGAGCTGCTCGCGCAATCGGAACGCTTCGTCAATGGCTCGCACCTGATCACCGCCGACGTCGACCTCGAGCGCGTCGCGCGCGAGCGCATGCGCCAGAACAGCTTCGGCGAGTCGGCGCGGCGCTTCAAGGACCAGCTCGCGGGCTTTCGCACCGTCTCGTTCGAGCTGCCGATCCCGCAGGCGCTGCCGCTGCCGCTCAGGCGCACGGTCGAGCGCTTTCCCTACGTTCCCGCCGACCCGCAGCGCCGCGACGAGCGCTGCGCCGAGGTCTACAGCATCCAGGTCTCGGCGCTGGTGCAGAGGCTTGCCGCGAGCGGCATCGACAAGGTCGTGATCGGCGTTTCCGGCGGCCTCGATTCGACGCACGCGCTGCTCGTCTGCGCCCGCGCGATGGACCAGCTCGGCCTGCCGCGCAGCCACATCCTGGCCTGCACGATGCCGGGCTTTGCGACGAGCGCGCGTACGCTCGACCAGGCGCGGCGCCTGATGCGCGCGGTCGGCTGCACGGCCAGCGAGATCGACATCCGTCCGAGCTGCGAGCAGATGCTCGCCGACATCGGCCATCCGCACGCCCAGGGCCATGCCGATTACGACGTGACCTTCGAGAACGTGCAGGCGGGCGAGCGGACCAGTCACCTGTTTCGCCTCGCCAACCTGCACGGCGCGATCGTCGTCGGCACCGGCGACCTGAGCGAGCTGGCGCTCGGCTGGTCGACCTACGGCGTCGGCGACCACATGTCGCACTACAACGTCAACGCCAGCGTGCCGAAGACGCTGATTGCGCACCTGGTGCGCTGGGTCGCGGCGAGCGGCACGGTCGGCGACGCCGGCGTCCTCGACGCCGTCCTCGCGACGGTCGTGAGCCCGGAGCTCGTACCCGGCGACGCGAGCGACGCGCCGGCACAGAGCTCGGAAGACGTCGTCGGGCCATACGAGCTGCAGGACTTTCACCTGTACCAGGTCCTGCGCTACGGCTACTCGCCGAGCAAGGTCGCCTTCCTCGCCTGGACGGCGTGGCACGACGCCGCGCTCGGCCGCTGGCCCGACGGGCCCGAGGTCGCACGCCATCAGTACAGCCTGGCCGAGATCAAGAAGCACCTGCGCACCTTCCTCTACCGCTTCTTCAAGACCAGCCAGTTCAAGCGCTCGTGCGTTCCCAACGCGCCGAAGGTCGGTTCGGGCGGGTCGCTGTCGCCGCGCGGCGACTGGCGCGCGCCGAGCGATTCGGAAGCGACCGTGTGGCTGAACGAGCTCGACGCGGTGCCGGACGAGTAGGCGCGACGTCGATGCCTCGGTCGCGATT
>DATMGW010000394.1:0-4216 GCA_035555295.1 Caldimonas sp. | reverse complement strand
CGGTTTGACCACGAGCTGACGTTCGACGGCGAAAGCTGACTGACTGCACCTAGTCTGAAGCCGAAATTCGAGGTCAGCTGATGACCGGCAGTTCATGGCCGATCGCGCAAACGACGAAAGACTGCTACGAGATCCTTCTCTTCGTCCCACAACCTCGCTTGCAGCACATCAGCTTCGAGAGGGAGCGCAAGCTCTTGCAAGACCTCCTCAGGCGTCCAGGATGGACCAGTCTCTTCCGAACGGCAACAGTACGGCAACCGACGGACCAGAAACGAGAAGAGGGTTAGCGGGCACTCACCGGCTAACCCTCTGAATTTGGCTCCCCGACCTGGGCTCGAACCAGGGACCTACGGATTAACAGTCCGGCGCTCTACCAACTGAGCTATCGAGGAACAGCCGCAAATTATAGCGGCCAGCCTCTGGGCCGGGCCTCAGAGAGTCGGCCTGCAGCGAGACGCGCGACGTTCTCGGCGCAAGCGGAGATAAGTACGCAATACGCTGTGCTGGATGCGGAGGTTGGACGCGTGAGGTGAGCCTATGCCCGCCGCAGCTCCTCGCGGATCGTCTTCCGAACGACTCCCTCGATGGTCTCGGCCTGGATGGCCTGTTTCAGCGCTTCGTTGATCAGCGTCTGGTAGCCGCGGTCGCCTGCCTTGGACTTGAAGTGCTCGATCACCGCGCCGTCGAGAAAGATGTTCACGCGCTGCTTGTTCGGCAGCACGGCGCCTGTCGCGCCGCGCTTGCGCAGCACCAACTTACCCGCGGCGATTTCGGCACGGCGCAGGGGCTTTTCCTCGTTCGATTCAGCGGAGGTTTTCACGGTAGATGGCTTGCTCATGTCGGTCTGCCTTGCGCATCGAAATGACGCGAATGTTGGGGTCTCAGTTTCCGTGGTGACGATTGCCACGATCGAATCGCCGAGCGGCCCCAGCGTCACGAATCGCACCTCGCCGTAGTCGAAGCGGCGATCCCCGAATGTCACAGTCATCCCGGACTCGATCACCTTCCGCGCGTCGGCAAGGTCGCATCCGTGCTTCTCGAGGTTGCTGGCTCGCTTTGCAGCGTCGAAGCTGTAGCGCACGATGCAGTATGTGTATTTATATGTGTATTGTCAATCGACGTAAGTCTCAGAGGTCGGCCTGCAGCGAGACACGAAGGGTTCTCGGTGCCAGCGGGAACAAGTAGGCATGGCTGAACTCGTAGGGCGATTCGCGCCAGGCCCGGCGATCGAAGACGTTGTCGACGCCGGCGCGCAGCGTCCACGTCGCTCCGCCGATCCGCCGCTCGATGCGGCCGCCCAGATCGAAGCGTGTGACCGACGGGATGCGGAGGCTGTTGTCGGGCAGCACTTCGCGATCGCTCTCGTAGCTCGCTGCGGCCTGGATCGCGACGCCCGGGACCGCGGCAACGGCGTAGCCTGCTTGCGCCCGTGCGCTCAGCGCCGGAACGTTGGTCGGGCGCTTGCCGTCGAGCGTGGCGTCGCCCGTGCCTTCGATGCGCGCGTGCAACCACTGCACGCCGCCGCGCACGTCCCACGCGCCGCCGTGCCACGCGCCGCTCGCCTCGACGCCGCGGTGGTGCTGGCTGCCGAGCAGCGCGCGCATGCAGCCCGCGTCGGCGCCGCTGCACGCCGGCATGTCGCCGAAGAGCGGCCGGGCGATGTCGAAGGCGGCGGCGTTCCATTCGAGCTGCTCGCCGCTGCGGCCGCGGATGCCGATCTCGGCCTGCCGGCTCTTCGCCGCGGGTAGCGCCTGGCCGTGGTTCATGTACTGCGGCAGCTCGGGCGCGACGTCGGACTCGACGCCGCGGCCCCAGCTCGCGTAGACGATCTGGCCGGGGGCGAAAGCCTGGCTTGCCGCGACGAAGGGCGTCGTGAACGATTGCGAAAAGTGCGTCGACGACGAGCCGTCGGTCGCGTCGGCGCCGCGGTCGAGGCGCGTGTGCCGCGCGCCGAGCCAGAGCTTCGTCTGCTCGCCGATCGCGAGCGCGTCGCGCAGGTAGAGCTCGCTCGTGCGCTCATCTCGGTTCGAGTTTGGCTGGGTCGGCGTCGGATCGGGCGAAACGAACGCGGTGCCGTCGACGTTGCCGGTGCCGACGAGGAGATTGTCGGCGTAGTTCTGGAAGCGGTTGCGGACGATCGTGCGCAGCGCGCCAGTCACGAGCGTGTGCGCGACCGGCCCGGTCGCGAACTTGCCGTGCAGCGAGAGGTCGAGCGCGCTGCTGCGGCGCCGCTCGTTCTCGCTGCGGTAGTCGTAGAGGTCGAACGTGCCGTCGCTGCAATAGCGGTCGGAGTTGCCTTCGGCCAGGCAGCCGAAAGGAAAGGCGATGCGGTCGTCGGTACGCAGTCGCTGCGTCATGTCGTGCGCGACGATGCGCCAGTCGCTGCCGAGCTTTTGCGTGACGCGCAGCGACGCCGTCGTCGCGTCGAAGACGACGGGCAGCGACCACGGCTGGTCGTTCAGGTTGATGCGCGGGTCGGGTACCGCGGGAACGCGGTTGCCGAGGAGGCTGAACCCCGGGACGCTCGGCTGCGAGCGATGGCTCGTCTCTGCCTCGGCTTCGACGAGCGTGCCCGCGCCGAACCGCCAGTCGCCGGCGAGCGCGAGCACGTTGCGGTTGCCGCGTGCGTCGCGAACGATCGGTTCGATGTGCTCGGCGGCGGCGTTTAGGCGCAGGCCGAAGGCAGAGTTCTCGCCGAAGCGCCGGCTCAGGTCGACGGCACCGAGAACGCTGCTGCGCTCGCGCCATTCGAGGAACGCCGAGCTCAGCGACCCGTCGAGCGGTCGCTTGACGACGAAGTCGACGAGGCCGCCCGGCGCGCTCGTTCCCGCCTGCATTCCGCTCAGTCCCTTGAGCACGTCGACGCGCGCCTTGTTCTCGAGCGGAATCGACGTCTCGGCGTTGATCGGCAAGCCGTCGCGGCGATAGTTGAAGCGGTTGTCGATGACGAAGCCGCGCACCGTCAGGTAGTCGATGTAGCCCTCGGCGTTGTACGCGTCGGCGACCGAGGCGTCGAAGCGGACGAGGTCGGCCAGGCGCTGGGCGCCGGCATCGCGGATCTGCGCCGCGTCGATCGTGCTCGCCTGCAGCGGCGCGGCCGAGAGCGGCACGTCACCCCAGCCGGCGACGCTCGCCGGCGGCGGCGACTTGCCGGTGACGACGACGGGAGCGAGCGTCGTCTCGCTCGTCGCCGCCGCCGCCGCTGTCGATGTCGATGCCGATGCCGCGGGCGAGGGCGGAGCGGACGCCTGCGCCCGCGCGCCGACGAAGGCGACGAGCAGGGGAAGCACGAGCGCCGCGCGGCACGTTGCTGCCGCTGCAGCGATGAGATTCGTTCGTTGCGCCATCGTCGTCATTCGATGGCAGGTCTCTGGGCCGGTCGGCTGGCCTCTGCGGCCGTGGCGGCTTGCTTCCCTGCGCGAGGATTACCTCAGTCAGGTTCAAAGGGACTTTCTCAGTCGACCGCTCGCATCGCGAACGGCCAACACCCCTAGCGAACGCGCCCCGGCCTTCGAGCCGGAGCGCGAGCGGATTATCGCAAGCTTTTGCTCTTGGGCTCAGGGCGCCCGAGCGGCGCCCGGTGCGACGCCGAGCAGCCGGTGCAGCTTCTCGCTCGTCGTCGTATAGAGGAGCGGCTGGGCCCGGTCGGGATGAACGCGGTCGGCGATCGCGTACGCGGCGAGCGTCGCTTCGTGGAAGCCCGAGACGATCAGCTTTCTCTTGCCCGGATAGACGACGATGTCGCCGACGGCATGGATTCCCGGCGTCGAGGTCTCGAAGCGCTCGGTGTCGACCTCGAGTTGCTTTCGCGCCAGCTTCAGGCCCCAGCCGGCGATCGGCCCGAGCTTCGGGCTCCAGCCGAGGAGGACGAGTAGCACGTCGAGCGCGAGCGTGC
Source organism: Caldimonas sp. (assembly GCA_035555295.1). Classification (GTDB taxonomy): domain Bacteria; phylum Pseudomonadota; class Gammaproteobacteria; order Burkholderiales; family Burkholderiaceae_C; genus Schlegelella_A. The sequence continues at coordinate 321 of DATMGW010000394.1, read as the reverse complement.
GCGTCGAGCCGTCGCTGCAGTCGACGACGAGGCCCGTGAGGCGCTCGCCATCGTTCGTGAACGCGCTCGCCTGGCCGGCGACGAAGGCGACGTGCCCGGCGGCGCGGGCGACCTCGAGGCGCAGCAGCGCGGCGTCGTCGGCGTCGAAGTCGTCGCGCCGATGCATAAGCGTCACGCTCGCGGCGCCGCTGTCGACAGCGTCGAGCGCGGCTTCGATAGCGGCTTCGCCGTTGCCGACGACGACGATGCGCCGGCCGCGCGTCTCGGCTGCACCGGGGTCGGCATGGAACACCTGCTTGTCGCACCAGCGCTCGAGCCCGG
>DATMGW010000393.1:0-7554 GCA_035555295.1 Caldimonas sp. | reverse complement strand
GTCTATGCGGTCGAGGCAGCGGCGACGGGAGGCCTGCTGCTGCTCACCTGGGGCCTCTTCTCGCGCCAGCTCGACCGCACGACGCTCGTCGCCGTCGTCGGCGACGCGATGACGCTGACCGGCCTGCTCATGGCGCTTCTCGTCGGCGCGACGAGCTTTTCGCTCGTTCTGCGCGGCTTCGCCACCGACACGCTCGTTGCCGAGGGCCTGCACACGTTCGCCGGCCAGCCGCGCGTGCTCCTCGGCGCCGTGCTCGCGGGAATGATCGCGTGCTCGTTCGTCCTCGATGCCTTCGAGATGATCTTTCTCGTCGTGCCGCTCGTCATGCCGCCGGTGTTGATGGTCGTTCCCGACGCCGCCTGGGTCGCGGCCCTGGCCTTGCTCGTCCTGCAGCTCGGATTTCTCCTCCCGCCGCTCGGCTACGCGATCGTCATGTCGCGCCTGGCCTTGCGCGACGCACCGCCGCTCGGCGCGCTCGCCCGCGCCCTCGCACCGCAGCTCGTCGCCCAGGCATTGCTCATCGCCGCGCTGCTCGCCTGGCCCGCACTGACGCATTTCGGCAGCAACGAGGCGCAGAGCGCTCTCACGCCGCCGGTGTCGGACGAACAGGCCGAACGACTGATGGACGAGGCGTTTCGCAGCCAGCCGGGTCGCGGCGCGCCCGAACCGGCCAGCGAGCCGGCGCGCTAGGCTTGCGCTGCCCGGGGCGCAAACGTTGGCGCAGCGCGGGCCGGCCGCAGGGAGCTCAGAACCCGGCCGCCTGCCCGTCACGGCGCGGATCGCTCGCGGCGACGTAGCCTTCGACGGCCGGGTCGCCGAGGCGCCAGATGAACTGCCCGGCGCCGAAGTCCTGGTAGCTGTCGTTGATGACGCTGACCTCGTGGCCGCGCTCGACGAGACCTCGGACCGTCTTCGCGTCCCAGCTCGACTCGACGTTGATCTCGAGGCCATGATTGAAGCGCCAGCGCGGCGCATCGCACGCGGCCTGAGGCTGCTGCCGGTGCGCGAGCATGCGCACCAGCGTCTGCAGGTGGCCCTGCGGCTGCATGTTGCCGCCCATCACGCCGAAGCTCATCTGCGGCCGGCCGTCCTTCGTCAGGAATGCCGGAATGATCGTGTGGAACGGACGCTTGCCAGGTGCGACCACGTTCGGGCTCGCGGCATCGAGGACGAAGCCGTGGCCGCGGTTCTGCATCGACACGCCCCAGCCCGGAACGACGACGCCCGAGCCGAAGCCCATGTAGTTGCTCTGGATGAAGCTCACCATCATGCCGCGCTCGTCGACGGCACTGAGGTAGATCGTGCCGCCGCGCTGGCCGTGGCCGGGGCCGAAGCGCTGGGCGCGCTTCGGGTCGATCATCCTGGCGCGCTCGGCGAGGTAGGTGTCGTCGAGCATCTGCACCGGCGTCAGGCGCATCCCGGCGCGCGGATCGGCGACGTGCGCATAGACATCGGCGAAAGCGAGCTTCATCGCCTCGATCTGCAGGTGCTGACATTCGGCGCCGTCGACCGGCAGCGACGCGACGTCGAAGCGGCGCAGGATGCCGAGCGCGATCAGCGCAGCGATGCCTTGCCCGTTCGGCGGGATCTCGTGCAGGCGATGGCCCCAGGCATCGATGCCGATCGTCTCGACCCACTCGGGAACGAAGCCGGCGAAGTCTTCGACCGCGATCGAGCCGCCGTTCGCTGCCGCGTGCGCTGCCGCTGCCTCGGCGATCTCGCCGCCGTAGAGCGCCGCGCCGCGCGTTCGCGCGATCGCGCGCAGGGTGCGTGCCGCGCCCGCAAAGACGAAGCGCTCGCCGACCTCGGGAGCGCGACCGTACGGCAGGAAAGTCTCGGCCCAGCCGGGCTGGGCAGCGAGCAGCGGCGCCGCGGCGGCCCACTTCTGCTGCACGACGACGGGCACGGCGTAGCCGCGCTCGGCAACCTCGATCGCCGGTGCCAGCAGGTCGGCGAAAGCGAGCTTGCCGAATCGTTCGCTGAGCGTGACCCACGCAGCGACGGCGCCCGGAACGCTCACCGAATCCCAGCCGCGCATCGGCGGCCGGCTCGCCTCCGTGCCGTACTTGCGGCGGAAATACTCGGGCGTCCAGGTCCGCGGTGCCGGCCCCGAGGCGTTCAGGCCCAGCAGGCGCTCGCCGTCCCAGAGGATGCAGAACGCGTCCGAGCCGAGGCCGTTGCTGCACGGCTCGACGAGCGTCATCACCGCCGCGGCGGCGATCGCGGCGTCGACCGCGTTGCCGCCCTGCTGCATCATGCGCAGCCCCGCCTGCGCGGCGAGAGGATGCGAGGTCGAAACCACGTTGCGCGCGAACACCGGCAGGCGTGTCGATGCGTAGGAGGTCGACCAGTCGAAGCGCTGTCCGTTCATGGCCGTGACGATAGCGCGAGGTCCGCGGCCGCGCTTGCCGGAGTCAGTCTTCCTGGAACGCGACTTCGCGCGTCTGCCGGAGCGCCGGCAAGGTGACGACGACGATCAGCAGCGCCGCGGCGATGAGCAGGCTCGACGACAGCGGCCGCGTCACGAAAGTCGCCCAGTCGCCGTGGGACAGCAGCAGGGAGCGGCGCAGGTGGTCTTCCATGATCGGACCAAGGATGAAGCCGAGCAGCAGCGGCGCCGGCTCGCAGCCCAGCTTGTGGAAGAGGTAGCCGACGAGGGCGAAGAGCGCCGTCAGGTAGAGATCGATCGCGCCCCCCCCGAGCGTGTAGACGCCGATGCAGCCGACCAGCACGAGCGCCGGGAAGACGGCGCGATAGGGAACCGCCAGCAGCCTGGCCCACAGGCCGACCAGCGGCAGGTTGAGGACCAGCAGGATCACGTTGCCGGCCCACATCGACGCGATCAGTCCCCAGAACAGCTGCGGATTGCTCGCCATCACCTGCGGGCCGGGCTCGATACCCTTGATCGCCATCGCTCCGACCAGCAGCGCCATCGCTGCGTTGCCGGGAATGCCGAGGGTCAGCATCGGGATGAAGGCCGTTTGCGCAGCGGCGTTGTTGGCGCTTTCCGGCCCCGCGACACCCTCGATCGCGCCTTTGCCGAGGGGAATGCGCGGCGTACCGGCGAGGTTCTTCTCGACCGCATACGAGGCGAACGACGCCAGCATCGCGCCGCCGCCGGGAAGCACACCGATGGCCGCGCCCAGCGCCGTTCCGCGCAGGACGGAGGGCCAGGCTTCGTGGAAGTCGAGACGGCTCGGCCAAAGGCCCTTGACCGGACCGGCGCAAACCTCGCGTCGAGCCTTCGAGTGGCCCAGCCCGGCGACGATCTCGGCGAAGACGAACACGCCGATCCCCAGCACCACGAAGCTGATGCCGCGCACCGACTGCACGCTGACGAGGCCCGAGGGCGAGGTCCCGGCGGCCATTCCGGCGTTCACCTGCGCGAGCAGGAGGCCAAGCAGAACCATGGCGATCGCCTTGAGCAATGAGCCCGAGGTCAGCACGGCGGCACCGACCAGGCCGAGCACCATCAGCGAGAAATACTCTTCGGGACCGAACTGGAAGGCGAGCTCGGTCAGCGGCGGCGCGACGAGGGCGATGGCGATCGTGCCGACGCAGCCGGCGAAGAACGACCCGAGCGCCGCGACCGAGAGCGCCACGCCGGCGCGCCCCTGGCGCGCCATCTGGTTGCCGTCGAGGCAGGTGACGAGCGCCGAAGGCTCGCCCGGAACATCGACGAGGATCGCCGTCGTCGAGCCACCATACTGCGCGCCGTAGTACACGCCGGCCAGCAGGATGAGTGCCGGAGTCGTATCGAGCGCGTAGGTCGCGGGCAGCAATAAGGCGATCGCCGCGACCGCGCCGATTCCCGGCAGCACGCCGATCAGGGTGCCGAGCAGCGCGCCGCAGAACGCGTAGGCGAGGTTCTGCGTCGTGAAGGCGACGCCCAGACCGATGCCGAGGTTGTGCAGGAGATCCATGCGCGGGCGGCGTCGAAGGAAGCGTTGGCGCCTATGCAGCCTCAGCCGGCGAACCAGGATGCAAAGGGCACGGGGAGCTTCAGGCCCCAGATCAGGAAGGCCCACGCGCCGAGCGTCAGGACGAGCGCCTGGGCGAGAACGGCCCGCCAGCCCGGCACGTCGCCGGCGAGGCTGGCGACGACGACGAGCAGCGGGATCGTCGCCGCCAGGCCGAACGGCTCGAGCAGGGCACCGAAGCCGGCGACCGCGGCGACGATGGCGACGAGCGGCCGCCAGGCGAAAGCGCCGATCGCGTCGCCGCCCTCGCTTTCGAAGGTGAGCGACTTGAAGAGGACGATCGCGCCGACGACGGCGAGCAGGATTGCCAGGCCGAACGGGAAGTAGCCGGCGCCGGGTTGCGCCGAGAGCTGCAACCAGCGGGCGTGCAGGCCGGCGGCGCACGGCTCCTGCACGGCACACTCCGGGCCCATGCGGTAGTGAGTGGCGCCGATCGCGAAAACGACGCCGACGGCGACGAACACCAGGCCCGACCAGAAGTCGCGCTCGCTCTTGATTCTCAAGCGGGTCTCGATGCGGGCCGGTTCACTGCTCCCAGGCCGGCGTCGCGCGGAGCACTTCGTCGAGAGTCGTCACGCCTTCGGCGACCTTCATCGCGCCGGCCAGGCGCAGCGGCCTGAGTCCGTCCTGCAGCGCCTGCGCGCGCAGCTTTCCTTCGTTGCAAGTCGGCTGGATCGAGTTGCGCGCCGCATCGCTGACCGTCAGCAGCTCGAACAGGCCGGCGCGCCCGCGAAAGCCCGTCATCCGGCACTCGAGGCAACCGACCGCCTTGTACGGGCGCACGCCGCCGTTCAGGCGCCACGGCTTGACGACTTCGTGCAGCGTCTCGCGCGTCACCTCCGCGTCGGGCACCTTGCAGGCCGGGCACAGGGTACGGACCAGCCGCTGCGCGAGCACGCCGATCAGCGTCGAGCCGATCAGGTACGGCGCGACGCCGAGGTCGTTGAGGCGCGTGATCGCCGAGGCCGAGTCGTTCGTGTGCAGGGTGCTGAAGACCAGGTGGCCGGTGAGCGACGCCTGGATCGCCATGTCGGCCGTCGCCAGGTCGCGGATCTCGCCGACCATGATGATGTCCGGGTCCTGCCGCATCAGCGAACGCAGACCCTCGGCGAAACCGAGATCGATCTGCGTCTGCACCTGCGTCTGGTTGAACGCCGGCTGGATCATTTCGATCGGGTCCTCGATCGTGCAGACGTTGACCTCGTCGGTCGCCAGGCGGCGCAGCGTCGAGTAGAGCGTCGTCGTCTTGCCCGAGCCCGTCGGCCCGGTGACGAGGATGATGCCGTGCGGCTTGGCGGTGAGCTCTTCCCAGCGCCGGCCGTCGTGGCTGCCGAAGCCGAGGCTCTCGAGCGTCTTGACCGTCGTATCGGGGTCGAAGATCCGCATCACCAGCTTTTCGCCGAACGCGGTCGGGATCGTCGACAGGCGCATTTCCACTTCGTCGCCGACCGGGTTGCGCACCTTGATGCGGCCGTCGAGCGGGCGGCGCTTCTCGATCACGTCCATCCGCCCGAGCAGCTTGACGCGCGCGATCATCGCCATCATGACGCCCGGCGGCAGCTGGTAGACGGTGTGCATCACGCCGTCGATGCGAAAGCGGATGACGCTGCGCTCGCGGCGCGGCTCGAGGTGGATGTCGGAGGCGCGCTGGTCGAACGCGTATTGCCAGAGCCAGTCGACGACCTGGATGACACCCGAATCGTTGGCGTCGAGCTGCTTGGAGCTCTTGCCGAGCTCGACGAGCTGCTCGAAGTTGGCGAGCGCTGCCGACTCGCCCATCTTCGTCGCGTTGCGCACCGAGCGCGACAGCGCGTAGAACTCGGTCGTGTAGCGCGAGATCTCGACCGGGTTGACGAGGACGAGCTTGACCGTCCGCCGGGTGTGCGCCTCGATCTCCGGGACCCAGGCCAGATCGAGCGGCTCGCAGGTCGCTATCGTTACCTCGGTCGGGCCGAAGGTCAGCGGCAGCGCGTGGCGGCGCTCCGCGTAGTTGATCGACATCACGTCGGCGACGCGGCCGACGTCGGCCCTCAGCGGATCGATGCGCAGGTACGGAATCTTGGTGCGCTTGGCCAGCCACTCGGTCAGCGTCTCGGTGTCGAGCAGCTTGCCGTCGCCGACCCGCGTCAGGCCGGCACTGCCGAGGCGAACGAGCGGGTGCTGGGCGCTGTTGCCGCCGGCGAAACGATGCGCGGTGCGCTCGGTGTCTTCGGGGCTGAGGATCTTGTCTTCGCGCAGCCAGGCGAGGAGCGTCCGCAAGCTGAGCTTGCCGGTCGGAACGACGCCGAGCGTCAGGTCGGTCGCGGGAAAGGTCGAGGACAGGCGCGAGGGGGTGATCGAGCGCTCGAGCGGCAGCTCGCGAACGCTCGCGCCATTCCCGGCGTTGGCCGGATCGGGGCGCGCGCTTTTCGTCGTCGGTTTCATGCGGGCGGCAGCTCGGTTCGGAGAGTCGGCGCCGCTTCGGGCAGCGGTCGCATCATGCGCAGCCATTTGCGGGCCGGCAGCTTCCAGCGAGTTTCGATGTTTTCAGCGCGCCGGGCAAGCACGGGGCGCTCCGGCACCGTGACATGCTTCATCGCAACGACGATCGTGTTGCCTTCGCGGGTCGGTTTGAGCGTTCGCACGCTCGCCCTGCCGAAAGCCGCGGCGATCCGCGCGAAGCTGCGCTCGAACGAGGCATCGCGGCCGAACAGGTTGACGGTCATGATGCCGCCCGCGCCGAGCACGGCATGGCAATCGCGATAGAAAGCGGCGCTGTCCAGGACCGGGCTGGCCGCTTCGTGGTCGTAGAGGTCGACCGAGAGCACGTCGACCGAGCCTTCGTGGCGCGGATCGGCGACGTAGGCCGCGGCGTCCATCTCGACGACCGCGAGCCGCGCCGAATCGGGCGGCAGCCTGAACCACTGCCGGCAGGTCGCGATGACGCGCGGGTTCAGCTCGACCGCCGTCGTTCGCATCTTCAGGCGTTGCAGGCAAAAGCGCGTGATCGCCGCAGCGCCGAGGCCGAGCTGCACGGCATGGCCGCCCGTCACTTCGGCCTCGTCGCGAAAGAGCATCCACACCATCATGCGTTGCACGTAGTCGAGCTCGATCGCGAGAGGCTCGTCGATGCGCATCGCTCCCTGGATCCACGGCGTGTCGAGATGCAGGTAGCGGATGCCGCGCGCCTCGGAGATCGTCACCTCGGGCAGCGGCGCGCAAGCGCCGGGCGCGCTCATGTCGCACCTGCCGCGTCGAGCGCCGCGAGCCGCGGCAGCACCGCGTACGCGTTGGCCGTCGTTGCCGCGGCAAGTTCGGCAGGGTCGAGGCCGCGCAGCCCGGCAAGTACGGCGCCGATGCGCGGCAGCTGCATCGGTTCGTTGCGCATCGTCGCACCGGCGGCGCGCGACTCGGCCGTCCGGTAGAGCCATTGCGGTGCGATGTCGGGCGCGTCGGTCTCCAGGACGATCGCCTGCAGCGGAACGGCGCAGGCGACGCGGCGGATGCGCAGGGCACGCTCGAAGCTGAGCGTGCCGCCGAAGCCGAGCTTGAAGCCGAGTTCGACGAAGGCGCTCGCCTGCTGCTCGCTGCCGTT
>DATMGW010000392.1:0-3657 GCA_035555295.1 Caldimonas sp. | reverse complement strand
CAACGCGCCAAGGACAACCCGAACTTCTTCGTCGCCCTCGCGGCGACCGCGCACGGACATTTCCTGCCGCAGACCGGCGCGGTCCTGATCAAGGGACCGGCAGGCGAGCTGCTCGGCGCGGTGGGCGCTTCCGGCGGCACGGGCGACGAAGACGAGGCGATCTGCATCGCCGGCGTTCTCGCTGCCGGATTGCTCCACGGCTGACCCGGGCCGGTTTTCGCTCCGGCGCGGCGCTACAGTGAGCCCGTGTCGACTTGCTCCGCGCCTGCCGTCCTCGAGCTCATCGGCAACACGCCGCTGGTGCGCGTGACAAGGCTGGACACCGGCCCGTGCGCGCTGTTCCTCAAGCTCGAATCGCAGAATCCGGGCGGCTCGATCAAGGACCGGATCGGCGTGTCGATGATCGACGCTGCCGAGCGCGACGGCCGCCTGGGACCGGGCGGCACGGTCGTCGAGGCGACCGCGGGCAACACCGGCCTGGGCCTGGCGCTGGTGGCGCGGGCCAAGGGCTACCGCGTCGTCCTCGTCGTTCCCGACAAGATGTCGACCGAGAAGGTGCTGCACCTGAAGGCGCTCGGCGCCGAGGTGCATGTGACGCGCTCCGATGTCGGCAAGGGCCACCCCGCCTACTACCAGGACCTGGCGGCCCGGCTCGCCGGCGACATCCCGGGCGCCTTCTTCGCCGATCAGTTCAACAACCCGGCCAACGCTCTGGCCCACGAGCGAACGACCGGGCCCGAGGTCTGGGAGCAGATGGGGCATGACCTCGACGCGATCGTCGCCGGCGTCGGCTCGGGCGGAACGCTCGCCGGGCTCACGCACTACTTCCGCACCGTGCAGCCGAAGCTCGGCTTCGTCCTCGCCGACCCGGCCGGCTCGATCGTCGCCGAGTACACGCGGACCGGCATCGTCGGCGAGGTGTCGGGCTCGTGGGCGGTCGAAGGCATCGGCGAGGACTTCATCCCGAAGGTCGCCGACCTTTCGGGAGTGACCGAGGCCTACACGATCAGCGACGCCGAGAGCTTCGCGACGGCGCGCGAGCTGCTCCGCGCCGAAGGCATCCTCGGCGGCTCGTCGACCGGAACGCTGCTCGCCGCGGCGCTGCGCTACTGCCGGTCGCGGACGCGGGCGCAGCGCGTCGTGACCTTCGTCTGCGACACCGGGACGCGCTATCTCTCCAAGGTCTACAACGACCAGTGGATGATCGACCAGGGCCTGCTCGCGCGGCACCGCTTCGGCGACCTGCGCGACGTCGTCTCGCGGCGCAACGAAGACGGTGGCGTCGTCAGCGTCGCGCCCGACGACACCCTGCTCACCGCCTACCACCGGATGCGCCTGGCCGACGTCTCGCAGCTGCCGGTGCTCGACGGCGACAAGCTCGTCGGCGTGATCGACGAATCGGACGTGCTGCTGAGCGTGCACGGCGACGCCGACCGCTTCGGCGCCCGCGTCGACAGCGCCATGACCGATGCCCCCGAGACCTTGTCGCCGCGGGCGAGCATCGCCGAGGTCGAGGCGGTGCTGGATCGCGGCCTCGTCGCGATCGTTGCCGACGCCGCGGGCTTTCACGGCCTCATCACGCGCGTCGACCTCTTGAATCATTTGCGCAGGAGCGTGAAGTGAGCGAAACCGGATCGAAGAAGGAACCCGCGGGCGAGTCCGCTTTCGCCACGCGCGCCATCCACGCCGGCCAGTCGCCCGACCCGACGACGGGCGCGATCATGCCGCCGATCTATGCGACCTCGACCTTCGTGCAGCAGAGCCCCGGCGTGCACAAGGGCTTCGACTACGGCCGCTCGCACAACCCGACCCGCTTCGCGCTCGAGCGCTGTGTCGCCGACCTCGAGGGCGGCGCGCAGGCCTTCGCCTTCGCCTCCGGACTGGCCGCGATCGCGACCGTGCTCGAGCTGCTCGATTCCGGCTCGCACATCGTCTCGGGCGACGACGTCTACGGCGGCACGTTTCGCCTCTTCGAGCGGGTGCGCAGGAAGAGCGCCGGGCACCGCTTCAGCTTCGTCGACCTGGCCAACCCTTCGCGCCTGGCCGCGGCGCTGACGTCCGAGACCCGGCTCGTCTGGGTCGAATCGCCGACCAATCCGCTCCTGCGCCTGGCCGACCTGCGCGCCATCGCGACGCTGTGCCGCGAGCGCGGCATCCTGTGCGCCGCCGACAACACCTTCGCGAGCCCGTGGGTGCAGCGCCCGCTCGAGCTCGGCTTCGACATCGTCGTGCACTCGACGACGAAGTACCTGAACGGCCACTCCGACGTCATCGGCGGCATCGCCGTCGTCGGTCGCGACGAGCGCCTCGCGCCGCTGCGCGAGAGGCTCGGCTTTCTGCAGAACGCGGTCGGCGCGATCGCCGGGCCGTTCGACAGCTTCCTCGTCCTGCGCGGCGTGAAGACGCTGGCCTTGCGCATGGAGCGCCATTGCGCGAGCGCGCTCGAGCTGGCGCGCTGGCTCGAGCAGCAGCCGCGCGTCGCGCGCGTCCACTATCCGGGCCTGGCCTCGCATCCGCAGCACGCGCTCGCGTTGCGGCAGATGCACGGCTTCGGCGGAATGATCTCGCTCGATCTCGCGACCGACCTCGCGGGCGCGCGGCGCTTTCTCGAATCGGTCCGCATCTTCGCGCTCGCCGAAAGCCTGGGCGGCGTCGAGAGCCTGATCGAGCACCCGGCGATCATGACGCACGCGACGATTCCCGCCGAGACGCGCACGACGCTCGGCATTGGCGACGCGCTGGTGCGACTGTCGGTCGGGATCGAGGACGTCGAGGATCTCCGCGCCGACCTGGCGCAGGCGCTGGCGCGGATCTAAAGACAGCCCCCGCGATGCAGGCCGAGTGTTGCGTTCGGCGCCATGAGCGGCGTTGCCTACTGCGGAGGTTGACGGACTTCTTTACTGTAGCTACAGTAATGCGTGCGAATCGAGTTCGATCCTGAGAAAGACGAGGCGAACCAAGCGAAGCATGGTGTCTCTTTGGCTCTGGCGGCGGAGCTCGACTGGGAAGCTGCGCTGGTCTGGTTCGACGCCCGCTTCGAGTACGACGAGTTGCGCGTCCTCTACTACGTGGCGTTTGTAGATCGTGGCCGAGCGCGGCGGATCATCAGCCTTCGCCGGGCCAACCGGCGCGAGGTGAAACACTATGTCCAAAGTTTCTAAGCGGCCGCCGGTCGCCATGCCGTCTGTGCTTCAGGACCGGGCGATCAACACTGCTGCCAAAGCTGATCCTGACGCCCAGCCGCTTACGCCAAAACAGCTGAAGGCGATGGTTCCTTTGCGAGGCCTTCGCGGCCGCCCGAAATCGGCCAATCCGAAGCAGCTCGTCTCGGTGCGCTACAGCGCTGAGGTCCTCGAATACTTCAAGTCCACGGGGGAGGGTTGGCAATCGCGAATGGACGGTGTGCTTCGCAAGTACGTCACGCGCCACTCTCGTCGAGCGTGAGCGTGGCGCCCAACCCCTTGTATCTTCTGTCTTAGAGTTTTCTGGAGTTCATTGTGAAAGTCGTGGTGGAAGGCTCCATCGAGCGGACGCCCAAGAGCCAGCTGCGCTGCCTCTTGGTCGCCGCTCATGTCGAACGTTAGGCCGCTCGCGCAATGAATCTTCATCGCTTACCGCACTATGTGCTCTACGCCTACATTAGCGTCGTTGTTGTCG
>DATMGW010000391.1:0-4402 GCA_035555295.1 Caldimonas sp. | reverse complement strand
CGGCTTGCCCGCCGACGCGCCGACCTGCTGTCGTTCGATGAGCCGCAGCATGGTCGCCAGCGTGATCGAGCTGAACGTGGCCTTCGCGTTCTCGTCGATCTCGAACAGCACCGCACGCAGTGCCGAGTCGACCGGAGTGGTCGCATCGGAGGCGCCCCGATGTCCCGTCGCCGGCGCCAGGTCCTCGAACAGCTGGATGATGTCCATCAGCGTCAGCCGCCTGGCGTTACCGGCGAAGCGGTAGCCACCGCCGGCACCACGCACCGACTCGACGATGCCCGATCGCGCGAGTTCGGCCAGCACCTTGGCCAAGTGGTGCGACGAGGCGCCGTACTTGTCAGCGATCTCGGCCGTCGCGATGTGGCGTTGCGGATCGCTCGCGAACTCGAGCACGCTGTAGAGCGCGAGCGAGGTGTTCTTCTGCAGCCTCATGCCGCGTGCCCGCCCGCAGCGACAGGTCCGCGCTCAGCCGTCAAGGTCCATCTCCAGCGAAAGAAGCGAGCCGGCCATCATCCCCTGGCTGCGGAAGAACGACAGGATCAGCGTGTTGTCGCGGGCCAGCAAGGTGCGCAGCTTGGTGACCCCGATGCGCCGGAAACCCGCGCTGATGGCCCCGAGCAGTCGCGTGCCGACGCCTCCCAGCCGCGCCCGGGGATCGACGTCGATGGCGAACACCCAGCCGCAGGGAGGCGATCCGAACTCCCAGTCGCGTACCTCGCCGATGACGAAGCCGACGACCCGGCTCTCGGCCAGTGCGACCAGGAACTGCTTGTCGCCGTGCAGGCCGCTCCCGTAGCGACGATAGACGGACGCCCAGTACTTGCGCTTCTCGAGCCCCGTCACCGTGGCATCGATCGCGATGACGTGGTCCAGGTCGGCGTGGCGCACCGGACGAACGACGAGATCTTCGCCGGGGCGGGGGGAAACCCCGGGGGTTGCTGCTGCGGTGCGGCGGGCGCGCGGCGCCCGGGCCGTCGACGTCTGCTTCATATGTTGGGCTAGATCAATCTTAATCCAGTATTCCGGTACCAGAATAGTAAAAAGGCAGATTTTCCGGTCTCGCCGCGTCGCCTGTGCCGGCAACCGGTGAAGCGAATCGGTACAGCTGGCAAGGATCGCGGAGTTCATGCGCGCGACGGCACCCTCTGGAACAGGCGTCGCTCGTCCCGGTGTTCATGGTCGACAGGAGACAACATGCAATTCATCACTGGAGTTCGCAGTTCGCTGCGCGGCGGCGCCCTGGCGTTTGCCGGCGCCTTGGCCATCGCCGGCGGAGCCTGGGCGCAGGAGCCGATCCGCATCGGCGCCTTCCTGTCCGTCACCGGACCGGCGGCATTCCTCGGCGACCCCGAGCAGAAGACACTGGAGATGGTCGTCGAGCGCATCAACGCCGAGGGTGGCGTGCTCGGCCGCAAGCTCCAGCTCGTCGCCTACGACGACGGCGGCGACGCCGAGAAAGCGCGTACCTTCGCCAAGCGGCTTCTCGAGCAGGACCGCGTCGACGTGATCATCGGCGGCTCGACGACCGGCACGACGATGGCGGTCGTGCCGCTGGTCGAAGAGGCGCAGACGCCGTTCATCTCGCTCGCCGGAGCCGTCGGCATCGTCGAGCCGGTCAAGAAGTGGGTCTTCAAGACCCCCCACACCGACCGCATGGCGTGCGAGAAGATCTTCGTCGACATGCAGGCGCGCAAGCTCTCGAAGGTGGCGCTGATCTCGGGCAGCGGCGGCTTCGACAAGTCGATGCGCGGCGAGTGCCTGAAGGTCGCGCCCAAGTACGGCATCGAGGTGGTCGCCGACGAGACCTACGGGGCCGCCGACACCGACATGACGGCGCAGCTGACCAAGATCCGCGCCAGCAGCGCGCAGGCGGTGCTCAATGCCGGTTTCGGCCAGGGTCCGGCGATCGTCACCCGCAACTATCGCCAGGTCGGTCTGACGCTGCCGCTGTATCAGTCGCACGGCGTCGCCTCGAAGGAGTACGTCAAGCTGTCCGGCCCGGCGGCCGAAGGCGTGCGCCTGCCCGCCGCGGCGCTGCTCGTGCCCGAACTGCTGGCCGACAACAACCCGCAAAAGCCCATCGTGACGGCCTACAAGAGGGACTACGAGGCGCGCTACAAGACCGACGTGTCGACCTTCGGCGGCCACGCCTACGACGGCCTGATGCTGACCGTCAACGCCATCAAGCGCGCCGGCTCGACCGACAAGGCCAAGGTGCGTGACGCCCTCGAGTCGACGCGCGGCTACGTCGGCACCGGTGGCGTCGTCAACATGTCGGCGAGCGACCACATGGGGCTGGACCTCAGCGCTTTCCTGATGCTCGAAGTCAAGAACGGCAACTGGTCGATGGTCCGGTGACCGGGCCGCCGCGATGGGCAGCCAGTGGCTCCAGTACGTCGCCAGCGGTCTGACCGCCGGCGCGATCTACGCGCTCGTCGCGCTCGGCTTCTCGATCATCTACAACGCCAGCGGCGCGATCAATTTCGCGCAGGGCGAGTTCGTGATGATCGGCGGCATGAGCGCGGTCACGCTGGTCGGCGCGGGCCTGCCGCTGGCGGCGGCCGTGCCTCTGGCGGTGCTGGCGGCGGTGGCGGTCGGGCTGGCGCTCGAGAAGCTGGCGATCGAGCCGGCGCGCAACTCCGGCACGGTGACGCTGATCATCATCACGATCGGCGCATCGCTCTTCCTGCGCGGGCTGGCGCAGCTGGTCTGGGACAAACGCGTCCACGCCCTGCCCGCCTTCTCGGGCGACAAGCCGCTGCAGTTCCTGGGTGCCACGGTGCTGCCGCAAAGCCTGTGGGTGCTCGGCGGCGCCGCCCTGGCGGTGGCGGGGCTGTCGTGGTTCTTCGGACGCACCTTGTTCGGCAAGGCGATGTTGGCGACCTCGTACAACCCGCTCGCCGCACGGCTGGTCGGCATCAACACGCGCACCGTGCTGTTCGCCAGCTTCGGACTGGCGGCGCTGCTCGGCGCGCTCGGTGGCGTGCTCATCGCGCCGATCGCCTTCACCTCGTACGACAGCGGAATCATGCTCGGCCTGAAGGGCTTCGCCGCGGCGATGCTCGGCGGCCTCGGCAGCTTCAGCGGCGCGGTCCTCGGCGGCCTGCTGCTCGGCCTGACTGAAGGTCTCGGGGCCGGCTTCGTCTCCTCCGCCTACAAGGATGCGATCGCCTTCGTGATCATCCTCGCAGTGCTCTTCTTCATGCCCGGGGGCCTCCTTGGCGCACGTCGCAGCGACCGTGTCTGAGCCGAGGTGGGCCGGCCTGCAACGCTGGGTCGCCACGCCGCGCACCGGCGGCCTGCTGGTGCTCGCAGCAGCGATCGCGCTGCTGCCGTTGGCGTTGGCCAACAACTACTTCTACGAGATCGCGATCCTGGTCGCGCTGAACGCGATCGTCTGCGTCGGCCTGAACCTGCTGATCGGCTATGCCGGCCAGATCAGCCTTGGTCATGCCGGCTTCTTCGCGCTCGGCGGCTACGGCTCGGCGATCCTGTCGGGCAGCCACGGCTGGCCGACCTGGCTGTCGATGCCGGCGAGCTGCGCCGCGGTCGGGGTGCTGGCGTTCGTCGTCGGGCGCCCGACGCTGCGCCTGAAGGGCCACTACCTGGCGATGGCCACGCTCGGCCTGGGCATCATCATCTCGATCGTCCTGTCGACCGAGGACGGCATCACGGGCGGGCCCGACGGCATGCAGGTGCCGGCGCTCGCGCTGTTCGGCTGGGTCGTCCGCGGCGAACGCAGCTGGTACTGGATCGTCGGCGCGGGCCTGCTGCTCGCGGTCTGGCTGGCGCTGAACCTGATCGGGTCGCCGGCCGGGCGCGCACTTCGCGCCTTGCACGGCTCCGAGATCGCTGCCGAGACCGTCGGCATCGACAGCGCCCGCTACAAGCTGAAGGTGTTCGTGATCTCGGCGGTCTTCGCCGCAGTGGCCGGCGCCCTGACCGCGCACTACGCGGGCTTCATCACGCCGGCCGAGGCCTCGTTCATGCACTCGGTCGAGCTGGTGATCATGGTCGTCTTCGGCGGCATGGCATCGATCTACGGTGCGGTGGTCGGTGCGGTGATCCTGACCACGTTGCCGCAGTTGCTGACCGTGCTCAAGGACTACGAGATGATGGTCTTCGGCGCGGTCCTGATCGCGACCATGGTGTTCTTCCCGCAGGGCGTCGTGCCGACGCTCGGCCGCTGGTTCGCAGTGGGGCGCAAATGACCTTGCTCGCGGTCGAGAACGTCTCCAAGGCCTTCGGCGGCGTCCGCGCGATCGAGGGTCTGTCGTTCAACATCCGGACCGGCACGGTGCATTCGATCATCGGCCCGAACGGCGCCGGCAAGACGACCCTGCTGAACATGCTGACGGGCATCTACGTCCCCGACTGCGGACAGATCCGGCTCGCCGGCCGC
>DATMGW010000390.1:0-18612 GCA_035555295.1 Caldimonas sp. | reverse complement strand
CGGCACGGCGGTGCGCAGCAGGAACGGGTTGCCGATGCGGACCCGCAGCAAGCGACGCCCGACGACCTTGGCCGCCAGGCGATCGACATAGACCGTGACGTCGGGCAGCTCGGGCATCGGACCAGTGTGCCATCGGCATCGATAATCGCCGGCTCACCCACTCGAACCCCGGCCCGCAGCGGCCCGACCATGGCCGACCTCGCCTCCGAAGTGCGCCGCCGCCGCACCTTCGCCATCATTTCCCACCCCGACGCGGGCAAAACGACGCTCACTGAAAAGCTCCTGCTCTTCTCGGGCGCGATCCAGATCGCCGGCTCGGTGAAGGCACGCAAGGCATCGCGCCACGCGACGTCGGACTGGATGGAGATCGAAAAGCAGCGCGGCATCTCGGTCGCCTCGTCCGTGATGCAGATGGAGTACCGCGGCGCCGTCATCAACCTGCTCGATACGCCAGGCCACCAGGACTTCTCGGAAGACACCTACCGCGTGCTGACCGCCGTCGATGCGGCGTTGATGGTCATCGACGCGGCCAACGGCGTCGAGCCGCAAACGCGCCGCCTGCTCCAGGTCTGCCGTGCCCGCAACACGCCGATCCTCACTTTCGTCAACAAGATGGACCGCGAAGTGCAGGAGCCGCTCGTCCTCATGGACGAGATCGAGCGCGAGCTCGGCATGGAGGTCGTTCCGTTCACCTGGCCGGTCGGCATGGGCAAGCACTTCCACGGCGTGATGGACCTGCGCGAGCGGCAGATGCGCGTCTTCCGGGCCGGCCAGGATCGCGTCAGCGGAAAGAGCGGCGGCGGCGACGAAATCCTCGCCGGCCTCGACAACGCCGCCTACGCGACGCGCTTCGGCGCCGAATACGAGCAGGCGCACGGCGAGATCGAGCTGCTCACCGATGCCGCGCCGCCGTTCGATCGCGGCGCCTTCCTGGCCGGCAGGCAGACGCCGATGTTCTTCGGCTCGGCGGTCAACAATTTCGGCGTCCGCGAAGTGCTCGACGCGCTCGTTGACCTCGCGCCGCCACCGGGCGACCGCGAGGCAATGCAGCGGACCGTCCGCCCGGACGAACCGAAGTTCAGCGGCGTCGTCTTCAAGATCCAGGCGAACATGGACCCGGCACACCGCGACCGGATTGCCTTTGTCCGCGTCGCCTCGGGCCACTTCGAGCGCGGCATGCGGCTCAAGGTCACGCGCTCGGGCAAGGAGCTGCGGCCGAACACGGTGGTGAGCTTTCTCTCGCAGCGGCGCGAGCTCCTCGACGAGGCGTTCGCCGGCGACATCATCGGCATCCCGAACCACGGCGTGCTGCAGCTCGGCGACACGCTCACCGAAGGCGAGGCCCTGCAGTACACGGGGCTGCCGTTCTTCGCGCCCGAGATGTTCCGCTCGGTCGAAGTCGCCGACCCGCTGCGCACGAAGCAATTGCGCGCCGGCCTCGCGCAACTGGGCGAAGAAGGTGCGATCCAGGTCTTCCGCCCGCTGGCCGGCTCAGTGCTCCTGCTCGGCGCCGTCGGCCAGTTGCAGTTCGAGGTCGTCGCGCACCGGCTCGAGCACGAGTACGGCGTCAAGGCCCGGATCCTGCCGAGCCGCTACCAGGTCGCGCGCTGGGTCACCTGCGAACCGGAGGACGGCGGCGCGAAGGAGCTGCAGCGCTTCATCGACGGCAACCTGCATCGCGTCGCCTACGACGCGGTCGATGCGCCGACGGTGCTCGTCGAATACGCTCCGGAGCTTCGTGCCATCGAGAGCAACTGGCCGAAGATCCGCTTTCACGCGCTGCGCGAGCACGCCGGCCTCGTGTTCCAGCGGCAGCTCGAAGGCTGAAAGGAACCGCTCAGTCGCGATCGCCCTTGTGGCCCTTGCCCTTGTTCCCATGGCCCTGGTTGTCATGGTCGCCATGCGGGTTGTTCTTGTCCCAGCCGTAGTGATGTCCCGGGTGCTCGGCCTGGTAGCGCTCGCGGACCCAATCATCACGGACGAAGTAGACCGGTTGGCCGCAGGCGTTGTAGCGGCCGCAGTAGCGACCCCAGTTCTGCTGGTGCGCCGGCGGGACGTACAGGTAGATGGGTTGCCGCTCCACGGCCACCCTGGGTGGCGCAAACACGACCGGCTGCGCATAGACGAGGGCGGGCTGGGGAACGTTGCCGACATTGATCCGTCCGTAGACGCCCGGCTGGTTGATTCCGATCGAGACGCCGATATTCGGCTGCGCAACGGCCGAGCCGATGGCGCCGGCGGCGAACGCCACGGCGAGAATTCTCTTCATGATGGTCTCCGAGATGGGTGTCGGCCATTGGCGCATTGCGGCCGCACCGAACGTGCGGGACCGCGGCGCCACAGGCGTGTCGGATGGACGCCCGTCCACGACAGGCGCGATTGACCACAATCCTTGTCACCGCGACGCATCGCGGGATGGATCCCGAGGAGAACGCTCTTGGAGAAATGGCTCGCCGCCGCGCTCGACTATCTGCCGCGCTGGATCGAATTCCAGATGCTCGCGACCGAGCAACCCGGCTGCTCGGTCGCCGTCGCGCACCGGGGCAAGGTCGTTCTCGAGTTCGCGCTGGGCCATGCCGACCTGAAGCAGGGCACCCGGCTGACGCCGCGGCACCGCTTTCGCGTCGCATCGCACTCGAAGACGTTCACCGCAGCTGCGGTGATGAAGCTGCGCGAGGCCGGCCGGATCGGCCTCGACGACCGCATCGGCAGCCACGTCGGCGGCCTGCACGCGTCGATCGGCGAAACACGCATCGCGCAGCTCCTGTCGCACAGCGCCGGGCTGGTGCGCGACGGCAACGACAGCGGCCAGTGGACCGACCGGCGCCCGTTCCTCGACGAGGCTGCTCTGCGCGACGACCTGGCGCACGGCACGATGATCGAACCGAGCACGCGCTTCAAGTATTCGAATCACGGCTACGGGCTGCTCGGCCTGGCCATCGAAGCGGTCACGGGCGAGCCGTACGCCGATTGGGTCGGACGCGAGATCGTCGCCGCTTCGAGCCTCGCCGAGACCGCCGTCGACGCGCCTCAGGCCCTCATGACTCCGCGCGTTCCGTTTGCGCGCGGGCACTCGGCCAAGCTGCCGCTCGGGCGGCGCGTCGTCATCCCCGGCGACAACCCGACGCACGCGCTGGCAGCAGCGACCGGATTCGTCAGCACTGCCGCCGACCTCGCGCGCTTCTTCGCCAGCCTGTCGCCGGCGGCGAAGAAGAGCGTGATCTCGCCGGCGAGCCGGCGCGAGATGAGGCGGCGCCTGTGGCGCGATCCGCATTCGTGCATCGAGCGCTGGTACGGACTGGGAACGATCTCGGGAACGCTCGCCGACTGGGACTGGTGCGGCCACTCGGGTGGCTTTCAAGGAACGATCACGCGCACCGTCGACGTTCCTGCGCACGGGTTGACCGTGTCGGTGCTCACCAACGCTGCCGATGGCGCGGCCCATGCCTGGCTCGACGGCGCGCTGCACGTCCTGCGCGCGTTCTCGCGCCACGGCGCGCCTTCGCGGCGCACCGCCGCATGGAGCGGGCGCTGGTGGAGCCTGTGGGGCGCCATCGACCTGCTGCCGATGCAAGGCACCGTTCTGGTCGCCAATCCGCTCTTGCCCAACCCGGTGCAGGACGCGAGCGAGATCGAGGTCGCGGGCCGGCGCCGCAATGGCACGGCCGCAGGGCGGGTCGCCCTGGCCGGCGGCTTCGCCAACCACGGCGAGCCGGTGCGCATCGTTTTCGACGGCCGCGGCAAGGCGAAGGAATTCTGGCTCTCGGGCGGCAAGATGCTGCCGCAGGGGAAGGTCGAAAAGGAGCTCTACGCGCGCTATGAGTAGCCCCGCCCGGCCGCGCTTCGCTCTGTACCTCGACCTGATCCGCTGGGATCGCCCCGCCGGTACGTTGCTGCTCCTGTGGCCGACGCTGTCGGCGCTGTGGATCGCGGCGCAGGGGTTCCCAGGCTGGCACCTCCTGATCGTGTTCGTGCTCGGCACCTTTCTCATGCGCAGCGCCGGCTGCGCCGCCAACGATGTCGCCGATCGCGACTTCGACCGGCACGTCGAGCGCACCGCGGAACGACCGGTGACGAGCGGCGCGCTGACGCCACGCGAAGCGCTCGGCGTCGGCGCGGCGCTCGCGCTAGCCGCGTTCGCGCTCGTCCTGACGGCGAACGCGGCGTGCGTCGCGTGGAGCGTGGTGGCGCTCGGCGTCAGCCTCTTCTATCCGTTCAGCAAGCGCTTCTTCGCCATCCCGCAGGCCGTCCTCGGCATCGCCTTCAGCTTCGGCATCCCGATGGCGTTCGCCGCGGTGCGCGGCGGAACGTGGCAGCCCGCGTCGATCGTCGCCGCCGTGCCGGCACTGGCGTGGTGGCTGCTCCTCGGCAACCTGTTCTGGGTCCTGGCCTACGACACGGAATACGCGATGGTCGACCGCGACGACGACCTGAAGATCGGTATCAAGACCTCGGCGATCACGCTCGGCCGCTTCGACGTCGCGGCAGTGATGGCGTGCTATGCCGCCTACCTCGGGATCTGGGCCGTGCTCGGCGCGCAGCTTCGCTACGGGTGGCCGTATTTCACCGGGCTCGCCGCCGCGGCGCTGCTCGCCGCGTGGCACTACCGGCTCATTCGCTGGCGCACGCGCGAAGGATGCTTTCATGCCTTTCGCGTCAACCACTGGCTCGGCTTCACGGTCTTCGCCGGGGTCGCGCTCGAGTTCTTCCTGCGCTGAGCCTGGGGGAGCTTGCCGACACCGCGCGGCGGGCTGGCGCCGCAGCCTGCGGGTGATCCCCGACGCGGTGCAAGGCGGCTGGCACGGGTCATGCTGCATGCAGACTTGTATACCAACGAGTGCACCAAGACCGTGTCTGCCGCTCCCCAGCCGCTCGTCACCCTGCGCGACTGGCGCTCAGCCATCGACGGCGGTGCGCGGCTCGACGATCTGCTGCATGCGCTGCGCCGCCGTCTCGCGGCACGGCGCGAGGATGCCGCGGTCATCCGCCTCGTCTCGCAGGCCGAGCTCGACGCACAGATCGCCGCGCTCCCGACGGCCGCCGAAGCGGGCGCCGACCGCGAGCGCCTGCTTCGCGACATGCCGCTGTACGGCGCTCCCTTCGCGATCAAGGACAACATCGACGTCGAAGGCGTCGAGACGACGGTCGCCTGCCCCGCGTATTCGAGAACCGCCGAGCGTTCCGCGGCGGTGGTCCGTCGCCTTCGCTCCGCCGGAGCCGTCTGGATCGCCAAGACGAACCTCGATCAGTTCGCGACGGGGCTGGTCGGCACGCGCTCGCCCTATGGTGCGCCGTCATCGTGCCTCGACCGCGATCGCATCAGCGGCGGGTCGAGCTCGGGCTCGGCGGTGCTGGTGGCGCGCGGCGACGTGCCGTTCTCGCTCGGCACCGATACGGCCGGCTCGGGGCGCGTGCCGGCCGGCTACAACCAGATCGTCGGCCTGAAGCCGACGCCCGGTCGCGTCGGAACGAGCGGCGTCGTTCCGGCTTGCCGGAGCATCGACTGCGTCTCGATCTTCGCGCAAAGCGTCGACGATGCAGCCGCCGTGCTCGCCTGCGTCGAAGGCCCCGATGCGGACGACATCTACAGCCGCTTCGAGCCCGGCCTCGCCGCATGGCCCGCGCCGCTGCGCGTCGGCGTTGCCGAAGCGCCGGCGTTCTTCGGCGACGCCGGCTACGCCGCGGCCTGGGCCGCGTCCTGCGCGACGCTGGCAACGCTCGGCCATCGAATCGTTCGCATCGACCTCGACACGTTGGAAGAGACCGGCGCGCTCCTCTACGAAGGGCCGTGGGTCGCCGAGCGCCATGCCGTCGTCGAAGGGCTGTTGCGCGATGACCCGGCGGCGCTCGACCCTTCGGTTCGCCAGGTCATCGGCAGGGCGCTGCGCCAGACCGCGACCGACGCCTTTCGCGGCCAGTATCGCCTGCGCGAGCTGGCTCCGCGCTGCGCCACCATCTGGTCGAACTGCGACTTGCTGATGCTGCCGACGACGCCTGGGCATCCGCGCTTCGCCGAGGTCGCCGCCGATCCGGTCGGCGTCAATGCCAGGCTCGGCCGCTACACGAGCTTCGTCAACCTGCTCGGCTGGTGCGCACTGTCGCTGCCCGGTGGCACCGCCGCGAAAGGTCTTCCTTTCGGCGTCAGCTTTGTCGCTCGTGGCGGCAGCGACGCCGCGCTGGCGCGGTTCGGCCGCGAATGGCAACGCGCGCTCGACCTGCCGCTCGGCGCGACGCAGGAGCGGCTGGCGCTCCCGGAGCGGATCGAAACGCCGTGGCCGAAGAGCGAAGACTCGCTGCCGCTCGCCGTCGTCGGCGCACACCTGTCGGGGTTGCCGCTGAACGGCCAGCTCGTCGAGCGCGGCGCGACCCTGGTCGAGCAGACGCGGACGGCGCCCCGCTACCGCTTGTACGCACTGCCCGCAACGGTGCCGCCGAAGCCGGGAATGGTGCGCGACGAGGCAGCGGGCCGGTCGATCGACGTCGAGGTGTGGGCGCTGCCGCTGCGCGAAGTCGGCGGCTTTCTCGCCTCGATCGCGCCGCCGCTCGGGCTCGGCTCGGTCGAGCTGGAGGACGGTCGCTTCGTGCATGGCTTTCTCTGCGAGGCCTACGCCGTCGCGAACGCGCGCGATGTGAGCGCCTTCGGGGGCTGGCGCGCGTTTCTTGCTTCTGCCGCGACACCATGACGCCAACGCAGATCGAGACCGTCGTCGCGGCCAATGCCGCGGCGCTCGGCATCGCCATCGCTGCCGAGCACAATCCCGGAGTCGTCGCCTTCTTCGCGCTGGCCGCCGACATGGCAGACTGCGTCGCGGGCTTGCCCCTCGGCATCGATGACGAACCGGGCAACGTCTTCGTTCCCGTCGCGCCGCAGGAAGAGCCATGAATGCGCCGGCGGCCTGGCAACTCGACGCGGCGACGATCGCCGAAGGCGTTCGCTCGGGCGCGCGCTCGGCGCTGGCCGGGGTCGAGCAGTGCCTGGCCCGGATCGCCGCCACCGACCGCCGGGTCAACGCCTTCACTTCCATTCTCGAAGAGCGCGCGCTGCGCCGTGCCGCACGCGTCGACGCTCACCCGCGGCGCGCCGACTTGCCGCTCGCGGGCGTGCCGTTCGCGGTGAAGAACCTGTACGACATCGCCGGCCTGCCGACGCTCGCCGGCTCGAAGATCGAGCGCGACGCCGCGCCCGCGGCGCGCGACGCTTTGCTCGTGCGGCGTCTCGAGGCCGCCGGCGCCGTCCTCGTCGGCGCGCTCAACATGGACGAGTACGCCTACGGCTTCACGACCGAGAACGCGCACTACGGCGCGACGCGCAACCCGCACGACCTCGAACGCAGCGCCGGCGGCTCGTCGGGCGGCTCGGCCGCCGCCGTCGCCGCAGGCCAGGTGCCGCTCGCGCTCGGCTCCGACACGAACGGCTCGATCCGCGTACCGGCGTCGTTGTGCGGCACCTTCGGACTGAAGCCGACGTACGGCCGGCTGCCGCGCTCGGGCACCTACCCCTTCGTCGCCAGCCTCGATCATCTCGGGCCGTTCGCGCGTACGGTTCGCGACCTCGCGCTCGCCTACGACGCGATGCAGGGTCCGTCGGCGTCCGACCCGGCCTGCGCGCGGCGCGCGGCCGAGCCGGCCAGCGCCGGCCTGCGCGACGGCGGGACGCGACCGCGCGTCGGCGTGCTCGGCGGCTGGTTTCGCGAAATGGCACAGCCCGAAGCCCTTGCCGCGGTCGATGCGGTGGCCGAAGCCTTCGGAACGACGCGCCTGGTCGAATGGCCGCACGTGGCGCGCGCCCGCGCCGCGGCCTTCCTCATCACGAACGCCGAAGGTGGGGCGCTGCACCTCGCCGACCTGCGCCGGCGCGCCCGCGACTTCGACCCGCTGTCGCGCGATCGCTTTCTCGCCGGCGCGCTGCTGCCTGCGGCGTGGATCGTGCAGGCGCAGCGCGCGCGGCACTGGTTCGCGCGCCAGGTCGCTGCCGCGTTCGCGACGGTCGACGTCGTCGTCGCGGCGGCCACACCTTGCGTCGCCGCGCCGATCGGCGCGGAGTGGCTCGAGCTCGCCGGCACGCGGCTGCCGCTGCGCGCCAGCCTCGGCCTGCTGACGCAACCCGTGTCGTGCGTCGGCCTGCCGGTCGTCTCGGTGCCGCTATGGGGAATGAGCGTCGCCGCACCGCACCTGCCGATCGGCGTGCAGCTGATCGCCGCGCCGTGGCGCGAGGACCTGGCACTGAGCGCGGCGGCGATGCTCGAAGCGCAAGGCGTGTGCAGCGCGCCGATCGCGGCATTGCGCGAGACGTCTTCGCCCCGAGTGGCGGCCTGACATGAAGCCGCCACGCTCGCTTCGTTCGCTGCCCCCCGCGGGAGCGCGTCAATGCCATGGGGCGGCCCGGCGGTACCAACGATGAACATCGACCAGCCCGACGTCCACGCCGAAGTCAGCGCCGCGTTCGCCGACTACGAAAAGGCGCTCGTCGGCAACGACGTCGAAACCCTCGACACGATGTTCTGGGCGACGCCTTCGACCGTGCGCTACGGCACGGCGGAAAACCTCGTCGGCATCGACGCGATCCGGCGCTTTCGCGCCCAGCGATCGCCGGCCGGACTGGCGCGAGCGTTGCGCAACACCGTCATCACGACCTTCGGCAGCGACTTCGCGACAACGATGACCGAGTTCGTCCGGCCGGGTTTCGAGCACGACGGCGAGCTCGCGCGGATCGGTCGCCAGAGCCAGACCTGGGTGCGCTTTGCCGGCGCCGGCTGGCGCGTCGTCGCAGCGCACATCAGCGTCATCGCATTGCCGCCGCCCGATTCCACTGCCCCGCCCATGCCGAGTCGACCCATCACTTAACCGGAGGATGAATCCATGAACCGCAAGACCCCGATCGATCAACCCGCACTCGATGGCCAGCGCCGCCAGCTTCTCGCGGCGGGAGCGCTTTCCGTCGGCTCGCTCGCCCTGCCCGGCGCGCTGCGTTCGGCCTTCGCGCAGTCGCCCCTCGTCGTCGGCGTGATCTACGTCGGACCGCGCGGCGACTTCGGCTACAACCAGGCGCAGGCCCAGGCCGCGGCGGCGATCAAGAAGCTGCCCGGCGTCAAGGTCGTCGAGGAAGAGAACGTGCCGGAGACCGCCGCCGTCCAGAAGACGATGGAGGCGATGATCAACCAGGACAAGGCGACGCTGATCTTCCCGACCTCGTTCGGTTACTTCGATCCGCACATGCTCAAGGTGGCGGAGAAATACCCGAAGGTCCGCTTCGCGCATTGCGGGGGCCTTTGGACCGAAGGCAAGCACCCGAAGAACACGGGCAGCTACTTCGGCTACATCGACGAGTGCCAGTACCTGGCGGGCATCGTCGCCGGCTACACGAGCAAGACGAAGAAGCTCGGCTTCATCGCCGCCAAGCCGATCCCGCAGGTGCTGCGCAACATCAACGCCTTCACGATGGGCGCACGCTCGGTCGACCCGACGATCACGACGCGCGTCATCTTCACCGGCGAGTGGTCGATGCCGGTGAAGGAGGCCGAGGCGGCGACCAGCCTGATCGACCAGGGCGTCGACGTCCTGACCTGTCACGTCGACAGCCCCAAGGTGATCGTCGAGACCGCCGAGAAGCGCGGCATCTACGCGAGCGGCTACCACGCGAGCCAGGCCGCGCTCGCGCCCAAGGGCTACCTCACGGGCGCCGAATGGGACTGGGCGACGCCGTACAACATCCACGTCAAGGCAGCGCAAACGGGCGCGCCGATGCCCAACTTCCTGCGCGGCGGCCTGAAGGACGGCTACGTGAAGATGTCGCCATACGGCAAGCCCGTCGGCGCCGCGGCGCGCGCCAAGGCCGACGAGGTCAAGGCGGCGATGATGAAAGGCACTTACGTCATCTTCAAGGGCGGCCTCAAGGACAACAAGGGCAGCGTCGTCATCCCGGTCGGAACGAACCTCGAGCAGTTCAACCCCGAGCTCGAGAAGATGGGCTACCTGGTCGAGGGCGTGATCGGCTCGCTGCCCGGCTGAGGCGCGGGAGCAGCTGGTGAGCACGGTCTCCGCCGCGGGGTCGCTGCCGGTCGCTGCCGCGCCCGCGCAGCTCGAGCGATTGCGCGGCTTCGCGAAATCGCTCGTTCCCGCGGTCGCCGCGCTCGGCCTCACGATCGCCCTCTTTTCCCTCGCCGTGGCGCTCGCCGGGTTCGATCCGCTCCAGGTCTGGTCGCTGATCGCGCAAGGCGGCTTCGGCGACGCGTTCGCGTGGCAAAACACGCTGCAACGCGCCGCGCCGCTGCTCCTGACCGGCCTCGCCGTCGCGCTGCCGGCGCAGGCCGGGCGCGTCATCATCGGCGCCGAAGGCGCTCTGGTGCTCGGCGGGCTCGCGGCATCGGCGCTCGGCAACGTCCTCGCCGACCGGCACGCCGGCCCGGGGCTGGTCTGGCCGGCGATGGGGCTGGCCGGCGTGCTCGCCGGCGGCGTGTGGATCGGCATCGTCGGCTGGCTGCGCGAAAAGCGCGAGGTCAACGAGACGATCGCGAGCCTGCTCATGTCGTTCATCGCCATCGCACTCTTCAACCAGTGCGTCGAGACTGTCCTGCGCGACCCGGCGAGCCTGAACAAGCCGTCGACGCGGCCGCTGCCCGACGCGCTGATGCTGCCTTCGATGCCCGGCCTCGACGTGCACTGGGGCCTCGGCCTCGGCATCGTCGTCGCGCTCGTCGCCTGGGCAGTGATGCGCCTGACGCCGCTCGGCATGGCGGTGCGCGTCGCCGGCGGCAACCCGCGGGCTGCCCTCGGCGTCGGCCTGCCGGTCGGCATGCTGACGATCGGCGCCTGCGCCGCCGGCGGTGCCTGCGCCGGCCTCGCCGGAGCGGTCGAGGTCGCCGCCGTGCACGGCGCGGCGAATGGCTCGCTCGTCGCCGGCTACGGCTACAGCGGCATCATGATCGCCTTCGCCGCGCGCTTCTCTCCGGGTGGCGTGATTCCGGTCGCGATCCTCGTCGGCGGCATCGCCGCGAGCGGCAGCCTGCTGCAGCGGCGCCTCGGCCTGCCCGACGCCGCGGTGACGGTGCTGCTCGGCTTCGCCTTCGTCGCCCTGATCGGTTGCGAGACCTTGCGCGGGCGCAGCTTCACGTCGCGCAGGGCGCCGCATGGCTGACGCAAGCGCCCTCGGCTGGTGGGGCGTGCCGCTGGCGATCGTCGGCGGCGCGGTCCGGGTCGGAACGACGCTGCTCTGGGTCAGCCTGGGCGAGACCGTGACCGAAAAGGCCGGACGCATCAACCTCGGCCTCGAGGGCACCTTGCTGATGGGTGCGATGACCGCCTTCGCCGTTTCGCTGGCGACCGGCAACCCGTGGCTCGGCATCGCGGGCGCGGCCGCCGTCGGCATCGTGCTCGGCGCCCTGCACGGCGGCCTGTGCAGCCTGGCTCGCGTCAACGACACCGCCATGGGAATCGCCCTCATGCTGGCCGGCTCGGGCCTCGCGTTCTGGCTCGGCAAGCCGCTGATCCAGCCGACCGCGCCGGGATTGCCGTCGATCGTTCTCGGCGGCTGGACCGACCAGCCGGCGTTGAAGGCAGCCCTGTCGATCAACCCGTTGTTCATCCTCGGACTGGTCGCCGCGTTCGCCGTGCATCGCGCCCTCGGCCACACGCGCGTGGGCTTGCGCCTGCGCGTCGTCGGCGACAGCGAGAACGCGGCGCGCGCCTTCGGCCTGTCGCCCGCCGCGTATCGCGTCGCCGCCACCGCCTTCGGCGGCGCCTGCGCCGGCATCGGCGGCGCGTCGTTGTCGCTCGTCTATCCCGGCGCCTGGAGCGAGGCGCTCTCGAGCGGGCAGGGGATCATGGCGGTCGCGCTCGTCATCTTCGCGCGCTGGGACCCGCGCCGCTGCGTCCTCGCCGGACTGCTCTTCGGCGGGGCGAGCGCGGTCAGCCCGGCCCTGCAGGCGCTCGGCTATTCGCAGGGCTACTACCTGCTCGCCGCACTGCCCTATGCGCTGACGCTGGCGATGCTGATCGGCCTGGGCAAGCCCGGCCCGAGCGACGGCGCGCCGGGCGAGCTCTCGCTCAATCGTTGAGGCGAACGCGATGCAGCCCTTCCGTCCTGTCGACGCCGATCCCTATGCCTGGCCCTTCGACTCTCGCTGGAGCGCTGGCGACACCGCGCTCGTCGTGATCGACATGCAGACGGACTTCGTCGGCATCGGCGGCTACGTCGATCGCATGGGCTACGACCTCGCCGCGGTGCGCGCGCCGATCGCGCCGATCGCCGCGTTGCTCGAGCGCGCGCGCTCTCTCGGCATGCACGTGATCCACACGCGCGAGGGGCACCGCCCCGACCTCAGCGACCTGCCGGCGAACAAGCGCTGGCGCTCGCGGCAGATCGGCGACGCCGGCGTCGGCATCGGCGACGCGGGTCCCAACGGCCGCATCCTCGTCCGCGGCGAGCCCGGCTGGCAGATCGTCGGCGAGCTCGCGCCGATCGAGGGAGAAGTCGTTCTCGACAAGCCGGGCAAGGGGTCGTTCTGCGCCACCGACCTCGAGCTGATCCTGCGCATGCGCGGCATCCGCAACCTCGTGCTGACCGGCGTGACGACCGACGTCTGCGTGCACACGACGATGCGCGAAGCGAATGATCGCGGCTTCGAGTGCCTGATCGTCCGCGACGCGACCGCCGCCACCGATCGCGGCAACCACGAGGCGGCGCTGAAGATGGTGACGATGCAGGGCGGCGTCTTCGGCGCCGTCGCGACGAGCCGCGCGGTCCTCGCGGCGCTCGAGGCCTGACGTCATGGGCGACCTGATCCCGCCGCCGAAGGAGCGCACCGGCGCGCCGCGCGTCGAGCTGCTCAACTTCAGCAAGCGCTTCGGCAGCTTCCAGGCGCTGCAGGACGTGTCGCTGACGGTTCGCGCCGGAACTTTCCATGCGCTGCTCGGCGAGAACGGCGCCGGCAAGTCGACGCTCGTCAAGGCGCTGATCGGCTTTCACAGCGCCGACACGGGCAGCACGTCGATCGACAGCCGCGAGCAGCGCATCGACAACCCGCGGGATGCGGCGCGTCTCGGCATCGGCATGATCTTCCAGCACTTCACCGTCGCGCCCGGCATGACGGTGGCCGAGAACCTGACGCTGGCCGACCGCGAGCTCGCCGCCTTCATCGACTGGAGGCGCGAGCGCGCGCGGCTCGTCGAGTTCATGAAGACGGCGCCGTTTCCGCTGCCGCTCGACCGCGTCGTCGCCGGACTTTCCGCCGGCGAGAAGCAGAAGCTCGAGATCCTGAAGCAGCTCTACACGAAGCGGCGCTTCCTGATCCTCGACGAGCCGACCTCGGTGCTGACGCCGCAGGAGGCCGACGAGGTGCTGGGCCGCCTGCGCGCGATGGCGCAGGCCGGCGAAGTCTCCGTGCTGATGATCACGCACAAGTTCCGCGAGGTCTTCGGCGTCTGCGACGATGTCACAGTGCTGCGGCGCGGGCGCCTGACCGGGCAGGGTCGCACCGACGAGGTCGACCGTGACCGGCTCGCCGGCTGGATGATGGGTGGCGACACGGCGCCGGCGACGAAGGCGGAGGCCCGAATCGAGGCGGGCCTGGCGCCGCCCGCCGCCGCGACGCGGGTCGCAGACGGCGCACCGCGGCTGCGCGTCGAAGGGCTGCGCGTCGAGAGCGAGACGCCGGGCTTGCCGGCGATCCACGACCTGCATCTCGAGGTGCGACCGGGTGAGATCGTCGGCGTCGCCGGCGTCTCGGGCAACGGGCAGAGCGAGCTGATGGCCGCGCTGACCGGCGTGCTGCCGGTCGCGGCCGGGCGGATCGTCGTCGACGGCAAGGCGTACCGGCCGCGGCGCGACGAGATGCGGCGCCTGCGCATCGCCAGCCTGCCCGAAGAGCCTTTGCAGAACGGCTGCGTCAGCCGCATGTCGGTCGAAGAGAACATCGCGCTGCGCAACTTCGACCGTCCGCCCTTGACCGAAGGCACGCGCGCGCCCGGCCGCTGGTGGCTGTCGCGGCGCCGCATGCGGGCACAGGCGCTGGACCGCATCGCCGCGTTCAAGGTCAAGACGACCGGGCCGGAGGCACCGATGGCGTCGCTGTCCGGCGGCAACGTGCAGCGCGCCGTGCTGGCGCGCGAGCTCTCGGAGCAGCCGCGCCTGCTGATCGTCGCCAACCCATGCTTCGGCCTCGACTTCCAGGCCGCCGCCGAGATCCACGGCCGCCTGCGCGACGCCCGCGACGCCGGCTGCGCCGTGTTGCTCATCAGCGAAGACCTCGACGAGCTGCTCGCCCTCGGCACGCGCCTGGTCGTCCTCTCGCACGGCCGAATCGCTTACGAGACGGCAATCGCCGCGGCGCCGGGCGGAGCCGCGACGCCGGTCGACATCGCCGCGATCGGTCGCGCGATGGCCGGCGACATGCACGCTGCGCCCTGATCACGCTCAACTTCGTCCAGCCCTTTCCGCTTCCACGACCTCGAGAACTCCGCCATGACACAGCCTGCTCGAGTGTTCCGGCGCGGGGTCGCGCCGTGAGCGCGGCGGCCAACGATGTCGTCGTCGAGATCACCGACGCGCGGCCGTATCCGTATCGCTTCGATCCGGCGCGCACCGCACTCATCGTCATCGACATGCAGCGCGATTTCCTCGAGCCGGGCGGCTTCGGCGCGATGCTCGGCAACGACGTCGCGCAGCTCGCGCAAGTGGTTCCCCGCTGCGCCGGGCTGCTCGCCTGGGCGCGCCGGCTGGGCTTGCGCATCATCCACACGCAGGAAGCGCACGCGCAGGACCTGGCCGACTGCCCGCCCGCCAAGCGCGCCCGCGGCGGGCTGGCGCGCGGCATCGGTGACGCCGGGCCGCTCGGCCGGATCCTCGTCGAAGGCGAGCCGGGATCGGATTTCGTCGGCGACGCGGCGCCGCTGCCCGGCGAGACGGTGCTGCGCAAGCCCGGGAAGGGCGCCTTCTACGCGACCAACCTCGAGCACCAGCTGCGCTGCGCCGGCGTCACGCATCTGCTCTTTGCCGGCGTCACGACCGAGGTCTGCGTGCAGACGAGCATGCGCGAAGCGAACGACCGCGGCTTCGAGTGCCTAATCGTCGAGGACTGCACCGGCAGCTACTTTCCGCAGTTCAAGCAGGCGACGATCGAGATGATCGTCGCCCAGGGAGGCATCGTCGGCTGGGCGGCGCCGCTGCGCGCGCTCATGGCGGCGACGGCCTAGACTGGGCCATGTCGTCGCTGCCCGTCGTTCCGGCTCTCGTCGAGGCTGCGCGTCCCAACCTCGCGGAGCAGGCCTACGCGGAGCTGAAGGCGCTGATCCACGACTTCCAGCTGCTGCCCGGCGATCGCTTCTCGGAGACGGAGATGAGCCAGCGCCTCGGCGTCAGCCGCACGCCGGTGCGCGAAGCGCTCTTTCGCCTGCGCAACGAAGGCTTCCTCGAAGTCGAGAGCAAGAGCGGCTGGTTCATCAAGCCGATCGACTTCGACAAGCTCGACCAGCTCTACGATCTGCGCATCATCCTCGAGCTGGCCAGCGTCGCGCGCCTGTGCACGCGTGCGAGCGACTCCTTTGAACTCGAACTGCTCAAGGCGGCGTGGCTCGTTCCGCCGGCCGAGCGGCTGGCCGACATGCGCGAGGTCGGCGCGCTCGACGAACAGTTCCACGCCACTCTCGTTCGCGCCGCCGGAAATGCCGAGGTCGCCCGCGTCCACTGGGACGTGACCGAGCGCATCCGCATCGTCCGCCGCCTCGACTTCACGCGCGACGATCGCGTCGAAGCGACCTACGTCGAGCACGCGAAGATCCTGCGCGCCGTCCTGCAACGCAAGCCCGAGCAGGCGCAGCTGCTGCTGCGCAGCCACGTCGAGCAGAGCAAGGCCGAGGTGCGCAAGATCACCCTGGGCGCGCTGCACGAAGCGCGCTCGCGGTCCGAGCGCTTGAGCCCAGTGAACCGGCGCTAGGCCCGACGCCGGCCGAGCGGCGCCAGGGCAGCCCGCAGCGCCGCCACGGCGAGATCGATGTGCTCGCTCTCGACGATGAGCGGCGGGGCGAAGCGCACCACCGTGCCGTGCGTATCCTTGCTCAGCACGCCGGCGGCGAGGAGGCCGTCGCAGACCTGGCGCGCCGTTGCGAAGGCCGGATCGATCTCGACGCCGATCAGCAGGCCCTTGCCGCGCACCTCGCGGATCGCCGGGTGATCGATGGCGCGCAGCTTGGCGAGAAGCTCGTCGCCACGGACGCGCGCGCGCTCGGACAGGCGCTCGCGCAGGAGCAAGTCGAGCGCGGCGATGCCGACCGCTGCGGCGAGCGGATTTCCGCCGAAGGTGCTGCCGTGGTCGCCCGGGCGGAACACCGCCATGACCTCGTTCGTCGCCAGGAAGGCGCTGACCGGGAGCAGGCCGCCGCCGAGCGCCTTGCCGAGAACGAGCCCGTCGGGCCGGACGCCCTCGTGCTGGCAGGCGAGCACGGCGCCGGTCCTGCCGAGTCCGGTCTGCACCTCGTCGCAGACGAGGAGCACGCCGCGCCGAGTGCAGATTTCGCGCGCCCTCGCCAGGTAGCCGGGCGGCGGAACGATGATGCCGGCCTCGCCCTGGACCGGCTCGACCAGGAAGGCGGCTGTGTTCGGGGTGATCGCTGCTTCGAGCGCCGCGGCATCGCCGAACGGTACGCTGACGAAACCCGGCGCGAAGGGACCGAATCCGTCGCGATACTGCGCCTCGCTCGAAAAGCCGATGATGGTCGTCGTGCGGCCGGCGAAGTTGCCGGCGGCGACGATGATCTCGGCCCGCTCCTCGGGGACGCCCTTGACCTTGTAGGCCCACTTGCGCACTGCCTTGACCGCGGTCTCGACGGCCTCGGCGCCGGTGTTCATCGGCAAGGCCTTGTCCATGCCGGTCGCTTCGCAGACGGCGCGCAGGAACGGGCCGAGCCGATCGGTGTGGAAGGCCCGGCTCGTGACGGCCAGGCGCTCGGCCTGCTCGGTCAGCGCGCGGACGAGCACCGGATGGCCGTGTCCGAAGCTCACGGCCGAATACGCCGACATCATGTCGAGATAGCGGCGGCCTTTCTCGTCGAACAGCCATACGCCGGCGCCGCGCTGCAGCGTCACGTCGAGCGGGTGGTAGTTGGCCGCGCCGTAGCAGCGCTCGAGGTCGGCGGCCGACGGCTGCGTCGGGACAGGTGGTGTGATCCGGGGGGCCGGGCTCAGGGTCGTCGCGGACATGGGTCGCTCCATCGCACTTTCGAGACTGAAGTGTGGTCGCGACGGGGTGAAATGTGCTTTCTATTACTTGCGTAGAATCCGCACTACACGCAAGATCCGTTCTCCGTGCTTCGGTTTTGTCGCATGACTGCACGACTTGACGCCATCGACCGCAAGATTCTCAAGGCCCTCCAGGCCGATGGAAGGATCTCGAACGTCGACCTCTCGGCGCGCATCCACCTGTCGGCGCCGCAGTGCTTTCGTCGCGTCCGCTCGCTCGAGGAACGCGGCGTGCTGCGTGGCTATCGCGCCGAGGTCGATCCCGAGGCGCTCGGCTTCGGGGTCACCGCGTACGTCAGCGTCAGCATCGGCGGCGACGACTTCGGACGGGTCCGCGAAATCGAGGCGGAGATCCGCGCCTTCCCGCAGATCCTCGAGTGCTTCAGCGTCTCGGGCGAGGACGACTACCTCCTCAAGGTCGTATCGCACGACCTGAAGAGCCTCAGCAACTTCCTGACCGATCACCTCATGCAGGTGCCCGGCATCGACGACGTGCGCTCGATGATCTGCCTCGAGGAGATCAAGCCCGCTTCGCCACTGCCTGTCGATTGAGAAGGCCGCGGCGGCGCAGCCCGCGTTCCGAGCTCGCGGTCGGAAGGTCGGAGGCGGCGCGTTCTACGGGTTGGTGCCGTACTCGTCGCCGAGCTCGCGGGCACGGTCGCGCGCCGCGAGGATGGCAGCGACGAACGCCGCCTTGACCTGGCGCGCTTCGAGCAGCGCCATCGCCGCCTGCGTCGTCCCGCCCGGCGACGTCACGTTCTTGCGCAGGGTCTCCGGCGTCTCGTCGGAGCGGGCGGCAAGCTCGGCCGCTCCCGCCAGCGTCCGCACCGCGAGGCGCTTCGCCTGCGCCTCGGGCAGGCCCATGTCGCGGCCGGCGACGAGCATCGCTTCGATGAGGTGAAAGACGTAGGCAGGCCCGGATCCCGAGAGCGCGGTGACCGCGTCGAGCGCATCTTCGCGATCGACCCAGACGATTTCGCCGGTCGGCGCCAGCAATGCTTCGGCCTGCAGCCGATCCTCGGTCGACACGGCGGCGCGGGCGAACACGCCGGCGATGCCCTGGCCGATCAGCGCCGGCGTGTTCGGCATGGCCCGGACGACGCGCTCGACGCCGGTCGCAGCGACGATCGCTTCGCTGCGGATACCGGCCATGACGCTCAGCTGCAGCGCCCTTGCGATATGTGGCCGGCAGGGCGCCGCGGCGGCGCGAAAGGCCTGCGGCTTGACCGCCCAGACGACGACGCCGGCGGCGGCGAGCGATGCGTCGGCGGCGGCGAGTGTGCGCACGCCGAAGCGTTCGGCGAGCAGCTTGCCTTGCGCTGCGTTCGGCTCGACGACGACGATCGAGTCGCGCACCCGGCCGGCGTCGACGAGGCCGCCAA
>DATMGW010000389.1:0-2479 GCA_035555295.1 Caldimonas sp. | reverse complement strand
CAGAAGGACATGCAGCCGCCATCGAGCCTGGTCGTTCCGATCAACGATTCGCCGGTCATCCCGCCGCTGCGCCGTCTCGAGAACACCGGCGATCCGCTCGCGGCGCCGCAGAGCTCGCCCGGGACCGCACCCGGTGCGCTGCGTCCGCCGAAGCCGGTACAGCCCGAACCGCCGGCCTCGGCGCCGGTGCTCGTGCCCGCGCCGCCGCCGGCCTCCGGCCCGGCACCGGGCGGCGGCTGAGGGGCCGAGCGATGGGCGCGCGCCATCCGCTTCCCTACGCCTATGCCAAGGCGCATACGCTGCTGCTCGAAGACGACGGCTCGCGCCTGGTCCTCTGGGCACCCGAGACGGTCGGCCTGCCAGCGCTGTCCGAAGTGCTGCGCCTCTACGACATCGACGCCTTCGAGCGCGAACCTGCCGACACGCTCGTCGGCCGCATCGCCGCCGCGTATGCCGGCGGCGAGTCGAGCGCCGCGGTCGTGATCGGCGAAGTCGAAAGCTCGGTCGACCTGTCGCGGATGATGCAGGAGCTGCCGGCGATCGAAGACCTGCTCGAAGCGTCGAACGACGCGCCGATCATCCGCATGCTCAACGCCCTGCTCACGCAGGCGGCCAAGGACGGCGCCAGCGACATCCACATAGAGCCCTACGAACGCTCGAGCTCGGTCCGCTTTCGCGTCGACGGAACGCTGCGCGAAGTCGTCCAGCCGAACAAGGCGCTGCACGCGGCGCTCGTCTCGCGCCTGAAGATCATGGCCGAGCTCGACATCGCCGAGCTCCGGCTGCCGCAGGACGGGCGGATCTCGCTGCGCATCGGCGGCCGCGCCGTCGACGTGCGCGTCTCGACGCTGCCTTCGGCGCACGGCGAGCGCGCCGTATTGCGATTGCTCGACAAGGCCGAGTCGAAGTTCACGCTCGAAGGCCTCGGAATGAGCGGCGACGTGCTTTCCAGATTCGACACGCTGATCCATCAGCCGCACGGCATCATCCTCGTCACCGGCCCGACCGGCTCGGGCAAGACGACGACGCTGTACGCCTCGCTGAGCCGCATCGACACCGCGGGAACGAACGTGCTGACGGTCGAGGACCCGATCGAGTACGAGCTCGCCGGGATCGGCCAGACGCAGGTCAACGCGAAGATCGACCTGACGTTCGCCAAGGCGTTGCGCGCGATCCTGCGCCAGGACCCCGACGTCATCATGATCGGCGAGATACGCGACTACGAGACGGCGCAGATCGCGATCCAGGCGTCGCTGACCGGCCACCTCGTGCTCGCGACGGTGCACACGAACGACGCGCCGAGCACGGTGACGCGGATGATCGACATGGGCGTCGAGCCGTTCCTGCTCTCGTCGAGCCTGATCGGCGTGCTCGCGCAGCGGCTGGTCCGCAAGCTCTGCCTGCATTGCCGCAAGGTCGGCGCGCTCGGCCGCTATCACCCGGTCGGCTGCGAGCACTGCGGCATGACGGGCTACAAGGGCCGCACCGGTGTCTACGAGCTGATGAAGGTAGGCGACGAGATCCAGGCGCTCATCCACGGCCGCGCCGCCGAGTCGCAGATCTTCGCCGCCGCCGAAGCGTCGGGGCTGCGCTCGATGCGCGAAGACGGCGAGCGCCTCGTCGACGAAGGCATCACCTCGCCGGAAGAGGTGATCCGGGTGACGCGAGATTGAACACAGCACCCCTGCGCCGGCCTGACGCCCGGCAGGTCCTGGTCCGGCGATGCCTGCGTTTCGCTTCGAGGCGCTAGACGCGCTCGGCAAGTCGACAAACGGCCTCCTCGAGGCCGACAACGCGCGCGCCGCGCGTTCGCAGCTTCGCGCGCAGGCGCTCGTTCCGCTCGCCGTTACCCAGGTCTTGTCGGCGGGCACCGCGCCGGCCGGTATGCGCCTCAGCCGCCGCGTCTTCAACGCCACGGGCCTGGCGGTGTGGACGCGCCAGCTCGCCGGACTGGTCGGCTCGGGATTACCGCTCGAGCGCGCGCTGACCGCTCTCAGCGACGAAGCCGAGGACCCGAAGCAGCGCGAGCTCGTCGCCCACCTGCGCAGCGAGGTCAACGCCGGCGCGCCGTTCGCGCAGGCCCTGGGCGGCGCGCCGCGCGAGTTCGACGACGTCTATCGCGGCGTCGTCGCCGCAGGCGAGCAAAGCGGCGCCCTCGGCATCGTCCTCGAGCGTCTCGCCGACGACCTCGAGGCGCGCGAAGAGCTGAAGGGCCGCCTGATCGGCGCGACGCTCTATCCGGCAATCGTCTCCGTCATCGCCTTCGTCATCGTCATCTTCCTCGTCACCTACGTCGTTCCGCAGGTGGCGACCGTCTTCACGAGCTCGAAGCGAGCGCTGCCGCTGCTCACGATCGCGATGATGGCCGTCAGCGGCTTCCTGCGCAGCTGGGGCTGGCTCGTCGTCGTCGGCGTGGCCGCAGCGGCCGGCATTCTCGCCTACAGCCTGCGCAACGAGGCGTTCCGCGAGCGCTTCGACG
>DATMGW010000388.1:0-3529 GCA_035555295.1 Caldimonas sp. | reverse complement strand
TCGACAACCTGTTCGGCGAAGTCAAGGCCGTCTCGTGCCTCGGCGCCACACACATTCACAAGCGCTGGGACGAAGCCGGCCAGCCCTACCCGGCGACCGCCGACGATGCCTCGTACGCGACGCTCGAGCTGACCGGGCACCAGGGCGAGCCGGTGATCGCCCAGGTCAACAGCTCGTGGACGACGCGGGTCCGGCGCGACGACCTCGTCACCTTCCACGTCGACGGCACGGACGGCTCGGCGGTGGCGACGCTGACCGGGTGTCGGACGCAATCGCGAGTCAACACGCCGCGCCCTGTCTGGAACCCCGACGTCAGGCAGACGATGAACTTCCTGGAGCAATGGCAGGAGGTTCCCGACGTCGAGAGCTACGACAACGGCTTCAAGATCCAGTGGGAGCATTTCATCCGCCACGTCATCGGGAACGCGCCCTATCGCTGGACGCTCGCCGAAGGCGCGAAAGGCGTGCAGCTGGTCGAGGCGGCGCTGCAGAGCTGGCGCGAGCGGCGCTGGATCGACGTGCCACCGCTCGCGCTCTGAGGCGACCATGACGCTGGTTCTTCGCCTTCCCACGGTACAAGGGACGCTGGCGCCGTATGCGCTGCGCGGAGCCGCCGCTGTCGCGCCGGCGGCGCGCGGCACGGTGCTCAACCGCATCGCCTATTCGGCCGCGCACGCCGTCGCCGACCCGCTGGCGGCGATCGATCCCTGGCTCGAGAGCCGCGTCGACTGGGCCGCGACGATCGCGTATCGGCGACGCCTGTGGTCGATGGGCCTGGGCGTCGCCGAGGCGATGGACACGGCGCAACGCGGCATGGGCCTCGACTGGCCGACCTCGCTCGAGCTGATCGGCCGCTCGCTCGACGCCGCGCACGACGTCCCCGGCGCCCTGATCGCGTCGGGTTGCGGCACCGACCAGCTCGCGGCCGACGCCGCGCGCAGCGTCGACGACGTGATCCGCGCCTACGAGGAGCAGATGGAAGCGATCGAGCGGCTCGGCGGCAGGCTGATCGTCATGGCGAGCCGCGCCTTGGCCCGCGTCGCAACCGGTCCGAGCGACTACGAGCGCGTCTATTCGCGGGTCCTGAGCCAGGCGCGCGAGCCGGTGATCCTGCACTGGCTCGGCGCGATGTTCGACCCGGCCCTGGCGGGCTACTGGGGATCGGACGACGTCGACGCGGCGATGGACACGGCGCTGGGGATCATCGGCGCGCACGCGAGCAAGGTCGACGGGATCAAGATCTCGCTGCTCGACAAGGACAGAGAAATCGCGATGCGGCGGCGGCTGCCTGCGGGCGTTCGCATGTACACCGGCGACGACTTCAACTACGCCGAGCTGATCGAGGGCGACGGCGTCGGCGCCGCGCCGAACCAGCGGCACAGCGACGCCCTGCTCGGCATCTTCGACGCGATCGCCCCGGCGGCGAGCGCAGCGCTGGCGGCGCTCGCTGCGGGCGACAGCCGGCGCTTCCACGAGATCCTGGCGCCGACGGTGCCGCTGTCGCGCCACATCTTCAGCGCACCGACGCGCTACTACAAGACCGGCGTCGTCTTCATGGCCTGGCTGAACGGGCACCAGAGCCACTTCACGATGGTCGGTGGACAGCAGAGCACGCGTTCGCTGCCGCATCTGGCCGAGCTGTTCCGCCTCGCCGACGCGGCCGGGCTGCTCGAGCAGCCCGAGCTCGCCGCGCATCGCATGACGTCGCTGCTCGCGTTGCACGGCATCGAGTGAGATCGGAATGCGCGACTTTTCCGGCGGCCACGAGTGGCTCTCGATCAACACGGCGACGCTGCGTCGGCAGAACGGCGTCGAGCAGCCGCTGCCGGTGATCCTCGACGCCTGCGCGCGGCACGGCATCCGCGCCGTCTCGCCCTGGCGCGACCAGGTACATGCGGCGGGGCTGGCGCAGACGGCGCGATCGATACGGGCCCACGGCATGGCCCTGTCGGGCTACTGCCGCGGCGGCATGTTCACCGCCGTCGACGCAGCCGGTCTCCGGGAAGCCCGCGACGACAACCGGCGCGCCGTCGACGAGGCGTGCGAGCTGCAGGCCGCGTGCCTCGTGCTCGTCGTCGGCGCGCTGCCGGGAGCGCTGCAGGGCCGCGCCGCGCACAAGGACCTGGCGCTGGCGCGCAGCCAGGTGCGCGACGGCATCGCCGCATTGCTCGAGTACGCGCGGGCCCGGGCGATGCCGCTCGCGATCGAGCCTCTGCATCCGATGTACGCGGCCGACCGCGCCTGCGTCAACACGCTCGAGCAGGCGCTCGACCTCTGCGACGAGCTCGACCCGGTGCAGGCCGGCGCGCTCGGCGTCGCCGTCGATCTGTACCACGTGTGGTGGGACCCGAAGTTGAGCGAGCAGATCGCGCGCGCCGGCAAGCAGCGCCTGCTCGCCCTGCACGTCTGCGACTGGCTGACGCCGACGACCGACCTGCTGAACGACCGCGGGATGATGGGCGACGGCGTCATCGACATTCGCCAGGTGCGCGGCTGGGTCGAGGCGCAGGGCTTCGCCGGCTACAGCGAGGTCGAGATCTTCTCGCACCGCTGGTGGCAGCGCAGCCACGACGAGATCCTGGCGGCCTGCATCGATCGGCATCGGCGCTGCGTCTGACGCCGCGCAACGCGATTCGCGGCTCGGCCTCCGCTCATGCACCGATGCCGACGATCGCGATGTGCCTGCGGCCGTCGCCACCCTGCGGTACGCTCCACGGTGACCGTCGCGCCGTTCATGGATCACCCGCGACCGCTGACGAAGAAGATCCAGCAACCAGGAGACCTCCAACATGCGTTCGAAACTTCACCTGTCGGCCGCCCTGCTCGGCGGCCTGCTCTGCGTCGCCACCTCCGCCGGAGCGCAGTAGGCGCCGAACCCGCTCGACGCCATTCCCGAGAAGATGCCGTTCGACATCCCCTACGGCGCGCCGATCTCCCTGGACCGCGCCGAGGCGGCCATCGCCGCGGCGGTCGCGGAAGCCAAGCGACACGACTGGAAGTTCAACGTCGCCGTGGTCGACACGGGCGGCAACCTCGTCGCCTTCCAGCGCATGGACGGGGCGCAGCTCGGATCGATCCAGGTCTCGCAGCACAAGGCGCACGCCGCGGCGATCTTTCGCCGCGAAACCAAGGTCTTCGAGGGCGGCATCCAGTCGGGCTTCAACTACCTGATCACGCTCGACGGGGTTATCGCCTCGCGCGGCGGGATCCCGCTCGTCGACGGCGGCAAGATCATCGGCGCGATCGGCTGCTCGGGCGGAACGGGATCGCAGGACGAAGTCGCGTGCAAGGTGGGCGCCGCGACGATCAAGTAGCGCCCGCGGGACGCGCGTCTCGAGCAGCGCGAGCTAGTATCCTGTCGCATAAGTACGTTGCATGGTTCTTGCATTCTCCTCCGGTACATTGATGACCGGAGGGGACCAATGCGCCAGATGCGTGCGGACGCCGAGATCGAACTTACCGAGGAGCGGCGTGGCGAGCTGGAGAAGGTTGCGCGCTCAAGGCGCACGGCGCAGGCCGTTGCCCTGCG
>DATMGW010000387.1:0-4339 GCA_035555295.1 Caldimonas sp. | reverse complement strand
CGCTAAGAACCTATCCGCCAGGCGGATAGGTTCCAAAAGGCAACCGCCGCAGGCTCACGACGGCTCTTCGATCGTCGTCGTCCTGGCCTGGGCGCCGCGCGGCATCGTCACCATCGCCACGCCGACGCACGCGACGACCATGCCGAGCCACATCGTCGGCGTCGGCGCCGTCCCGAAGATCGCCCACTCGACGAGCGCAGCGATCGGCGGCGTCAGGTAGAGCAGACTCGTCACTCCGGTCGCCTCGCCGCGGCGCAGCAGCAGGTGCAGGATCGAGAAGGCGCCGATCGACGCCGGGACGACGTGATAGAGCAAGGTCCCGGCGATCTGCCAGTTCCACGCGATGTCGAAGCCTTCGACGACGGCGCCGAGCGGCAACATCAGCGCGGCCGTCGCCGCGAAGTGGATGCAGATCGCCGAGCGCAGGTCGACGCCGGCGCAGAACTGGCGCTGGTAGAGCGTGCCGCCGGTGACGCAGGCGAGCGCCCAGGCCACGGCGAGAAGGCTGCGCGTCGAGATCGCTGCACCGTCGACACGATGCGCGACGACGAGGATGACGCCGCCGAGGCCGATCGCGACGCCAAGCATCTGCACCCGCGTGAGCCGCACGTGCAGCCAGCGCGAGACGACAACCGCAGTGAGCAGCGGCTGCAGGGCGAGGATCAACGCCGTGATGCCTGCCGAGAGGCCCCAGCGCTGTGCATAGTGACTGCCACCCAGGTAACCGGCGTGGCTGAGGACGCCGGCGAAGGCGATGTGACCCCACTGCACCGTCGTCTTCGGCCACGCCCCGCGCAGGCCGAAGGCGAGCATCGCGACGGCGAAGGCGATCGCGTAGCGGACGCCGATGTAGGTGAAGGGTGCCGCGTATTGCATGGCGACTCGCGTCGCGACGAAGCCGGCTCCCCAGACGGTGACGAAGTAGGCGCTCAGCAGCCACCTCTCGGTCTTCGCCATCGCTAGCCCGAAGGCACTTGCGGCCGCGCCGTGCCGCGCAGCTCGCGACGGATGACGAGCTTCAGGCCCGACCAGACGGCGTCGACGGCGCAGACCTTGATGTCGACGAAGCCGAGCGGCAGGGCGACTTCGCGGATGGCGTCTTCGCCGACGTCGGTCGCGACCCCGGTCGCCTTCTTCGGCCACGAGACCCAGAGCACGGCGTCGTCGCGCAGGCGCTTGCGCAATCGCGCCGCCTCGCGCGCCAGCACGGCAGGCTCGCGCACGAACAGATGGACGAGATCGCAACTTGCATCCGCCGCCTCGGCAAGCGTCACTCCTTCGGGCCACGGGGCGACGAGCGTCCGATAGTCGTCCGGTGCGAAGACGGTGGTGACGCGCGACCCGGGTGCGATGCCGAGCTTCTTCGCCAGCGGCGTCCCCGAATAGCCGGCGCTCACCGCCGTGTGCGATTTAACCGACACCACGGCGCGCCATCCTTTGCTACCGTCGCCATCGTCATGACAAGAAGGATCCCGGAGACTTCCCCGCCAGTGTCGCCCACTTCGCCGCTGTCCGCCGGTTCGACTCGCGCCGCCGCGCTCGCCCTCGACGCCGGCGACCCGCTCGCCTCCCTGCGCGACGAGTTCGCCTTGCCCGAAGGCGTCATCTACCTCGACGGCAACTCGCTCGGTGCGTTGCCGAAGCGCACCGCCGGGCGCGTGGGCCAGACGATCGAGAGCGAGTGGGGCCAGGGCCTGATCCGCAGCTGGAATACGGCCGGCTGGATCGACCTCGCTGCGTCGATCGGCGACGCCGTCGCCGGCCTCGTCGGCGCCGGGGCGGGCGAGGTGAGCGTCGGCGATTCGACCTCGGTCAACCTGTTCAAGGCACTGTGCACTGCAGCGCTGCTGCAAAAGGCCGACGCGCCGCGCCGCACGACGATCGTCTCGGAGCGGAGCAACTTCCCGACCGATCTCTATATCGCCGAAAGCGTCGCCGCGGCGTCGGGCCTGCGCCTGCGCCTGGTCGACGCGAACGACCTGCCGATGCACCTGAACGACGACGTCGCGCTGCTCA
The DNA here is from genome assembly GCA_035555295.1 of Caldimonas sp. Lineage (GTDB taxonomy): Bacteria > Pseudomonadota > Gammaproteobacteria > Burkholderiales > Burkholderiaceae_C > Schlegelella_A. The sequence goes on along the minus strand of DATMGW010000387.1, from coordinate 2,323 downwards.
TGCTGACGCACGTCAACTACCGCAGCGGCCGCGTCCACGACATGGCGGCGACGACCCGGCTGGCCCATGCGGCGGGCGCCCTGGTCGTGTGGGACCTCGCGCATTCGGCGGGAGCCGTTCCGGTCGACCTGCACGAAGCCGATGCCGACTTCGCCGTCGGCTGCGGCTACAAGTACCTGAACGGCGGCCCGGGCGCGCCAGCCTTCGTCTGGGCGCATCCGCGGCACACGGCGCGCATGGACAAGGAGGGCCTGCGCCAGCCGCTCTCGGGCTGGCTCGGCCACGCCGCGCCGTTCGATTTCGCCCCGGCCTACCGACCTGCTGCGGGGATCGGGCGCTTCGTCTGCGGCACACCGCCGATCCTCGCGCTGCGCGCGCTGCAGTGCGGGCTCGAGGTCTTCACCGAGGCGCAAGGCCGCGGCGGAATGACGGCGCTGCGCGCCAAGTCGATGGCGCTGGGCGATCTCTTCATCGAGCGTGTCGAAGAGCGCTGCGCCAGCCAAGGTCTCGAGCTCGCGTCGCCGCGCGAGCCGGCCCTGCGCGGCAGCCAGGTGAGCTTTTCCCACGCCGACGGCTACGCCATCATGCAGGCGCTGATCGAGCGCGGCGTGATCGGCGACTTCCGATCAGGCCACGCCGAAGGCAACGAGGCGAACCTGCTGCGCTTCGGCTTCGCGCCGCTCTACACGCGCTTCGTCGACGCCTGGGACGCCGCCGAGGCGCTCGCCGACGTGCTCGACCGCGGCGTCTGGCGCGAGGCGCGCTTCGGCCGCCGCGCCGCGGTGACGTGATGAGCGGCGGAATCGACGATCCGGCCCGAGGCGACGCCGGCGCCCCGGGCGGCGCGAAGGTCGACTTCAGCCGCGACATGAGCTACGGCGACTATCTGCATCTCGACGCGGTGCTCGGCGCCCAGCAACGCCGCTCCGAAGCACACGACGAGATGCTCTTCATCATCCAGCACCAGGTCAGCGAGCTGTGGATGAAGCTGCTGCTGCACGAGCTGGAAGCCGCCCTTCGCGCCGTCTCCGGCGACCAGCTGCAGCGCGCCTTCAAGATGCTGGCGCGCGTCAGCAAGATCATGGAGCAGCTCGTCCACGCCTGGGACGTGCTGGCGACGATGACGCCGCCCGAGTACTCGGCGATGCGCCCGTCGCTGGCTTCGAGCAGCGGCTTCCAGAGCTGGCAGTACCGGATGATCGAGTTCCGCCTCGGAAACAAGAACGCCGAGATGCTGAAAGCCCACGCGCACCGGCCCGACCTGCTCGCGCAGGTGCGTGCGGCGCACGAGGCGCCGTCGCTTTACGACGAATCGCTGCGCCTGCTCGCGCGGCGCGGCCTGGCGGTGCCGGCCTGCTGCGTCGAGCGCGACTGGTCCGAGCCCTACGTCGCGAGCGCCGAAGTCGAGCAGGCCTGGCTCGTCGTCTATCGCGACCCGGACACGTACTGGGATCTCTATCAGCTCGGCGAGGAGCTGACCGACCTCGAAGACGCTTTTCGTCTCTGGCGCTTTCGCCACGTGACGACGGTCGAGCGGATCATCGGCTTCAAGCCCGGCACCGGCGGCACCGCCGGCGTGAGCTATCTGCGCAAGATGCTCGACGTCGTGCTCTTTCCGGAGATCTGGAAACTCCGTACCGACCTGTAAGGGACGGCTTGCTAGAGTCGTGCGGACCGCCAACCTCCGCCTCACGCGAGACTCCCATGGCCGACAAGACCGAAATCCAGCTCAAGGCCGCCGAGAAGCGGCTCGATGCGATCGAACGCTCGATCGAGAACCTGAAGAAGGACAGCAACTCGAACGACGCCGGCGCTTAGCTGAAGGCGCTCAGCACCAAGCTCGAAGCCCGCCTCGACAAGCTGGACGCGGCAGTCAAGGAACTCGGCATCCAGATGGTGCTGAAGAAGGATCTCAAGACGGCTACCAAGCTCGAAGCCGACGATTGGGACCGGGAGGCGAAGGCGCGACAGCTTCGCTCGGATGCCGAGCTCAAGGCCTCGATCGAGAAGCAGGAGAGCGCGCGCAAGGCTGCGGAAAAAGAGCAGATGGCACAGATCGACAAGATGTCACGGAACAGGCTCTGAACCTTCGTTTCCTGAAGCTCGAGTCCACGCTGGAGCCGCGCCTGAAGGTGCTGGAAGCCCTGGTAAACGCCAAGAGGTAGGCAGCGAGGGGCGCCGGTCAGCCGACGAGCGCTTCGCGAACGAAGTCGAGCCGGTCCTGGCCGAAGAACATCGTCTCGCCGACGAAGAAGGTCGGCGCGCCGAAGGCGCCGCGCGCCACCGCCTCTTCGGTCGTCGCGACGAGCCGCGCCTTCACCTC
>DATMGW010000386.1:0-4001 GCA_035555295.1 Caldimonas sp. | reverse complement strand
CGTGCGCGTCGACGCTGACGCCGACGAGGCGCCCCGGCATCGAGCGCTTGAACTCGTCCTTGGTTGCGAGGTACGCGGCGTGCGGGCCGCCGTTGCCCATCGGCATGCCGAAGCGCTGCGTGTTGCCGACGCAGATGTCGGCGCCGAGCTCGCCCGGCGGAACGAGTAGCGTGAGCGCCAGCAGGTCGGCGGCGACGATGGCGACGCCGCCTTTGCCGTGCACTGCGTCGACGATCGGCTTGAGATCGACGATGGCGCCGTTGACGCCCGGGTACTGCAGGAGCACGGCGAAGGCATCGGCAGCGCCGGCCGCAGCGACGGGACCGGTGGTCACCGTGATGCCGAGCGGCGCCGCGCGCGTCAGCACGACTTCGAGCGTCTGCGGCAGCACGTCGTCGGCGACGAAAAAGATGCTCGAGCGAGGCGCCTTGCCGGCGCCGCCGGCGCGCAACGCGAGCGTCATCGCCTCGGCGGCGGCGGTCGCCTCGTCGAGCATCGACGCTCCGGCGATCGCCATTCCCGTCAGGTCGCAGACCATGGTCTGGAAGTTGACGAGCGCCTCGAGGCGGCCTTGCGAAATCTCCGCCTGGTACGGCGTATACGCCGTGTACCAGGCCGGACTCTCGAGGACGTTGCGCAGGATGACTCCCGGCGTGTGCGTGCCGTGATAGCCCTGACCGATGAAGCTCTTCAGGACGCGGTTCTTCGCCGCGATCTCCCGCAGCTCGGCGAGCGCCTCGGCCTCGCCGATCGCAGCCGGCAGGCGCATCGCCCCGGGGTGCGCGATCGACGCCGGAACGATCGCTTCGACGAGGGCGCGACGCGAGACTGCGCCGATCGCCGCCAGCATCGTCTGCTCGGCTGCAGCGTCGATGCCGATGTGACGGGCGACGAACTCGGACGCGTTCTCGAGCTCGGCGAGCGGTTTGAGGGCGGACATCAGCATCGGACGGGCCTCGCGGCAGGGGCGAAAAAAGGGCGACGCAGGGTCAGGCGTTCTTGGCGAACTCGTCGTACGCCGTCTGGTCGAGGAGCTCGGAGGTCTCGGCCGGGTCGGCCAGCTTGACCTTGAAGAACCAGCCCGAGGAGAGCGGGTCGGTGTTGGCGAGCGACGGGTCGGCACGCAGTGCTTCGTTGACGGCGACGATCTCGCCCGACGCCGGCATGAAGATGTCGGCGGCGGCCTTCACCGATTCGACGACGCCGGCGACCTCGCCCTTCTTGAAGCTCGCACCGATCGACGGCAGATCGACGAAGACGACGTCGCCGAGCGCGTCCTGCGCGTGCTGCGTGATTCCGACCGTCGCCGCGGCGGCGTCGCTCGTATCGATCCACTCGTGGTCGTTCGTGTACTTGACGGTCATCGCGGGCTCCTGATTCGTGGCGACGAGGATGCGGCGATCAGCCGCGAAAGTAGTGATGCGGCGCGAACGGCAGCGTCGCCGTGCGCATCGGCTGGCGCTTGCCGCGGACCTCCGCGTGGACGAGGGTGCCGGTCGCCGTGTGCGCGGCGTCGACGTAGGCCAGGGCGATGGCCGCGTCGACGCTCGGCCCGATCGTTCCGCTCGTGACGCGACCGATCGGCGCGCCGGCAGCGTCGAAGAGCGGGGCGCCTTCGCGCACCGGCGTGCGCTCCAGGCCGACCAGGCCGACGCGTTTTCTCGGCGCGCCTTCGGCGAGCTGGCGACCGATCGTCGCCGCGCCCGGGTAGCCGCCGGCGCGCGCGCCTCCCGGGCGGCGCACTTTCTGGATCGCCCAGGTCAGCGCCGCTTCGGCCGGCGTCGTCGTCGCGTCGATGTCGTGCCCGTAGAGGCACAGGCCCGCCTCGAGGCGCAGCGTATCGCGCGCGCCGAGGCCGGCGGGAGCGACCTCGGCCTCGGCGAGGATGGCGCGGGCCAGTGCTTCGGCGTCGCCGGCCGCGACCGAGATCTCGAAGCCGTCTTCGCCGGTATAGCCCGAACGCGTCACGAAACAGGCGATGCCGGCGACCTTCGCCTCGGCGCCGCTCATGAAGGTGAGTCTCGTCAGGGCGGGGGCGAGGCCTGCCATGACCTCGGCCGCTTTCGGCCCTTGCAGGGCAAGGAGCGCGCGCCCGGGCTGCGGCTCGATGCCGCACCGGCTGCCGATGCGTGCCTGTAGGCGGGAGGTGTCGGCGGCCTTGCACGCGGCGTTGACGACCAGGAACAGATGGTCGTCGCGGCGCGTCACCATCAGGTCGTCGAGCAGTCCGCCGGCGTCGTTCGTGAACAGGGCGTAGCGCTGCTTGCCGAGCGGCAGGTCGACGATGTCCTGTGGAACGAGCGACTCGAGCGCCGTCGCCGCGCCGCTCCCGACCAGGCGAAGCTGGCCCATGTGCGAGACGTCGAAGAGCACGGCCGATTCGCGGCACTGCCGGTGCTCGGCAAGGATGCCCTGACGATAGGACACCGGCATCGCGTAGCCGGCGAAAGGCACCATCTTCGCGCCGAGCTCGAGGTGCAGATCGTGCAGCGGCGTCTGCAGCAGCGCCGTCGGCGAGTCGGGCGAAACAGGATCGGACATCGGCGCTCCGCAGCAATGGGCACGCCCTCGCGGCCGAAGCCGCGCGGGAACTCTTGCCCTGCTGTCCGCTTTACCTGAGAGATTGGCGGCGCCGCGAGCGACTCCGCTTGCCCCTTCGGTGGACCCGCGCGAGACGGGCCTCTCTCCAGCGAGGAACGCCTGCCGTACACAGGCGACTGCCAGTCCTTGATGCCTGAGCGTTCGACCGGACCCACGCCCGGTCTGCGCCTTCGGCGGCTTCGATGAAGAAGCACTCTCCTGGCGAGGCGAAGTGTAGCAGCGCGCGTGGCGCCGACTCCGATAATCGCGACCCATGACGAGCAGCGAGGAGTGGCTTTGCATCGAGTCGCTCGATCTCGAGGCGCAGGGCGTCGCCCACAACGCCGAGGGCAAGGTGGTCTTCGTCGAGGACGCGCTGCCCGGCGAGGAAGTCCGCGTCAGCGTGCGGCGCAGGAAGGCCCAGTGGGAGCAGGCTACGCTCGTCGCGCTGCGCCGCGAGAGCTCGCAGCGCGTGGCGCCGCGTTGCCCGCACTTCGGCGTCTGCGGCGGCTGCAAAATGCAGCACCTGCACGTCGCCGCGCAGGTGGCGACGAAGCAGCGCGCCCTCGAAGACGCGTTGTGGCATCTCGGCAAGGTGCGCCCCGAGCGGGTCCTCCGCCCGCTCGAGGGGCCGGCCTGGGGCTACCGGCAGCGGGCCCGCCTGTCGGTGCGCCACGTGGCGAAGAAGGGCACGGTGCTGGTCGGCTTTCACGAGCGCAAGTCGAGCTTCGTCGCCGAGATCACGAGCTGCGTCGTCCTGCCGCCGCATGTCAGCGCGATGATCGTTCCGCTGCGCATGCTCGTCGCCACGATGCGCGCGCGCGACCGCATTCCGCAGATCGAGCTCGCGGTCGGCGACGCGACGACGGCGCTCGTCCTGCGTCATCTCGAGCCGCTGGCGGGCGACGACCTCGATCGGTTGCGCGAGTTCGCGGCGCGATTCGGCGTCGAGTGGTGGCTGCAGCCGAAAGGGCCCGACTCGGCGCACCTGATCGATGCAGGCGAGTCGCGTCTCGAATACAGCTTGCCCGAATTCGGCATCCGCCTGCCGTTTCGGCCGACCGATTTCACACAGGTCAATCGCGACATCAACCGGGCGCTGGTCTCGCGCGCGATCGGCTTGCTCGCGCCCGAGGCGGACGAGTCGGTCATCGACTGGTTCTGCGGCCTCGGCAACTTCAGCCTGCCGCTCGCGACCCGGGCCGCCAGCGTGCTCGGCATCGAAGGGAGCACCGGGCTCGTCGAGCGCGCACGCGCCGCGGCGGCGGCGAACGGCCTCGGCGCGAAGACGCGCTTCGCCGCGCGCAACCTGTTCGAAGTGAGCCCGGGGCAACTGACGGAGATCGGCGTCGCCGACCGCTGGCTCGTCGATCCGCCGCGCGAGGGCGCCTTTGCGATCGTCAAGGCGCTCGCCGACCTGG
>DATMGW010000385.1:0-6613 GCA_035555295.1 Caldimonas sp. | reverse complement strand
TTGCCGCCGAGCTGGCGCAACTCGAGGAGCAGCGCCTCGGCGCCCGGCCACGACAGCGTGAGCGTTTCCTGGTCGAGCACCGGCTCGGCGAAGCCGGCAGCGACGAGCATGTCGCCCAGGTCGTGCATATCGATGAAGTCGGCGGCGGGCGACGGCCAGCCGAACTCGGCGTACACCTCGCGGAGCTCGCGCAAGCTGCCCGGCCCGAGACACGAGAAGACGACGACGCCGTCGACCGCGAGCAAGCCGTGCCAGCGCGCGAGCAACGCCGGCGGGTCGACGACGCCGGGCAGCATCATGTTGGCCCAGACGAGCTGGGCGGTGCCGATCGCTGCGTCGCTGTCGGCAGCGCTTCGCCGGTCGACGTTCGCGTCGCGACCGAACGGCCAGCGGAGCTTGCGCCTGGCGTGGGCGCGCCGTTGCAGCCATGCCGCGTCGGGCTCGACCGCGACGAGTCGCGCTTTCGGAAAGCGCTCGCGCAGGATCGCCGCCCCGCCGCCCGGACCGGCCCACCAGTCGAGCACGCGCGCCGGCTCGAGGCGGATCGGTTCGAGCCGCTCGCCCATGCGGCGTGCGACCTCGCGGTGCAGCCACGGCGCTTCGCTCGAGCGCGCCAGGCGGCGCAGCGCCGCGGCGACCGCCGTCGCGTCGAGGCGGCGCCGGCTCGCGCCTTCGGTCTGCGCCATGGCGGGCAGTATATTGAGGCGATGCTTTCGACGCGGCTGCTCGCCGCTGCGCGCAGCGCCGCGTCCTGGCGCTGGCCGAGCCTGTGCGCGGTCTGCCATGGCTGGGGGACGAGCCGCGTCTGCGCCGAATGCGCGGCGCGCTTCGCAGTGCCCGTGCCGCGCTGCGGACGTTGCGCCTTGCCGGTGCCGCACGGCGTGACGACCTGTGGCGCCTGCATCTCCGCTCCGCCGGCGTTCGATGCGGCGCTGGCTCGCGTCGACTACGCGTTCCCCTGGGATCGCCTGATCGCCGCGTTCAAGTTCCACGGCGCGCTCGACCTCGCTCCCGTGCTCGCCGAAGCGATCGTCGAAGCGCACGGCGAGGTACAGGGCGGCGAAGCGCCGCCGCTCGTCGTTCCCGTTCCGCTCAGCGTCGCGCGGCTGCGCGAGCGCGGCTACAACCAGGCGTGGGAGCTGGCGCGGCGTGTGGCGCCGCGCCTGGGCCTCGATGCCGAGCCACGCCTGCTCCTGCGCATTCGCGACACGCCGCACCAGCTCGCCCTGCCGCCCGAAGAGCGCGCCGGCAACGTGCGCGGCGCCTTCGCGATCGAGCCGCGTCGAAGCGGTGAGTTGCGCGACCGGGCGATCGCCCTCGTCATGACGACCGGCAGCGCCGCCGCCGAGATCGCCGGCGTGCTGAAGGAGGCCGGAGCAGCGAGCGTCGCGGTCTGGGTCGTCGCCCGGACGGCGCGCCCGGGCGAGGCGGTGTGAGCCGTGTTCCACATCGTCCTCGTCGAGCCCGAGATACCGCCGAACACCGGCAACGTCATTCGCCTGGCTGCGAACACGGGCGCGCGCCTGCATCTGGTCGAGCCGCTCGGGTTCTCGATGGACGATCGGCTGCTGCGCCGTGCCGGGCTCGACTATCACGAGTACGCCGAAGTGCTGCGCCATGCCTCATGGGCCGCCTTCGTCGCGGCGGCGCGGCCCGAAGCCGACCGGATCTTCGCCTTCACGACCCGCGGCGTGACGCGCCATGCCGATATCGCGTGGGCGCCCGGCGACTGGCTCGTCTTCGGCTCGGAAACCGCCGGCCTGCCTCGCGCCGTCCGCGACTCGATCCCCGCGGCGCAGCATGTCCGGCTGCCGCTGCGGCCCGGTCAACGCAGCCTCAACCTCAGCAACGCCGTCGCCGTCGCGGTGTTCGAAGCGTGGCGGCAGAACGGCTTCGCCGGGGGCGCCTGAGCCCGCCGCACAGCCGTATGCCTGGCCGCTAGCCTTCGGCGCGCGCGTCGCGGCGAAGCAGCTGCTCGAGCGCCTCCTCGGGCGCGAGGCGCCCGTCGAGCACCTGGACGACGGCCTCGACGATCGGCATCTCGACGCCGCGCGCATGCGCGCGCTGCAGCACCATGGGAGCGCTCGTGACGCCCTCGGCGACGTGCCCGAGCTCGGCGACGATTCGCGCGAGCGGCACGCCTTCGGCCAGGCGCAGGCCGACGCGACGGTTGCGCGAGAGATCGCCGGTCGTCGTCAGGACCAGGTCGCCGAGCCCCGAAAGCCCCGTGAAGGTCTGCGCTTCGGCGCCGAGGGCCAGGCCCAGGCGCGTCATCTCGGCGAGGCCGCGCGTGATCAGCGCGGCGCGCGCGTTCAGGCCGAGCGCCATGCCGTCGGCGATCCCGGTCGCGATCGCCAGCACGTTCTTGACCGCGCCGCCGACCTCGACGCCGACCGGATCGCTCGACGTGTAGATGCGCATGTTGGCGGCATGGAAGGCGGCGACCGCGGCCTCGCACAGGGCCGGGTCGCTGCTCGCCGCGACGAGCGCGGTCGGTTGCCCGCGCGCCACTTCGATCGCAAAGCTCGGGCCCGACAGGACACCGACGCGGGCCCGCGGTGCGACGACGCGCGCGAGCTCGTGTCCGAGCCAGCCCGTTCCCTCCTGAAAGCCCTTGCTGAGCCAGAGCATTCCGGCTTCGGTCTCGGCGCCCGCCCGCCGCAGCATCTCCTCCAGCCCGGCCATCGGCGTGGCAATGACGACCAGGCCGTCGCGGGCATGGCGAAGCGCGGCGTGGAAGTCACCCGTGAGCTGCAGGGCCGGCGGCAGCGTGACCTCGGGGAGATAGGCGGAGTTGCGGCGCAGCGACCGCATCTGCGCCGCCTGTGCGGCATCGCGCGCCCACAGGCGCGTCGGGTGCGAGGCCGACGCGTGGACGGCGAGCGCGGTACCCCAGGCACCCGCGCCGAGCACCGTGAGGTTCATCGCCGGGAGCCGCTGGTCAGGCGGCGCTGCCCGCGCCCGAGCCGTTCGTCGAGCCGACGGTCGCCGCCTGCGCGGCGAGTTGCGCCTGCTGCGCCTCGTACATCGCCTGGAAGTTGACTTCCGTGAGAACGACCGGCGGAAAGCCGGCGCGCGTGCAGACGTCGGAGACGACCGCGCGCAGGTAGGGGTAGACGATTCCCGGGCAGGCGATGCCGAGGATCTGCTTCAGCTGCTCGTCGGGGATGTTGCGGATCTCGAAGATTCCGCCCTGCTTGGCTTCGACGAGAAAGAGCGTCTTGTCGTTGACCTTGGTCGTCACCGTCGCCGTGACGGTCGTCTCGTACATCGAGTCGCCGATCGATTCGGCGCCGAGCGTCAGGTTGATCTCGACCTGCGGCTGGCCCTGTTCGAGCAGCACCTGCGGCGAGTTCGGCTGCTCGAGCGACAGGTCCTTCAGGTACATCCGCTGGATCTGGAACAGGGGGGCGTTATTCGTGTCGTCGGCCATGCGCGATTCTCTGCAGAGGTGGGCGCCGCGGCAATGCAGCGCAAAGGGCCGCGATTATCGCGTGCCGGCGAGCAACGGCTCGAGGCCGCCGGCGCGGTCGAGCGCGACCAGCTCGTCGCAGCCGCCGACGTAGGTGTCGCCGATGAAGATCTGCGGCACGGTACGCCGCTGCGTCAGGCGAACCATCGTCGCCCGCTCGGCCGGCCGCTCGTCGACACGGATCTCGTCGATCGCGTCGACGCCGCGCTGGCGCAGCAAGGCCCTGGCGCGGATGCAGAACGGACAGGTCGCCGTGCTGTACATGGTCACGGCGGGCATCGTCACGCCGAAGCGGCGGTCTTTTCGACCGGCAGGTTGGCGGCACGCCAGGCACCCAGGCCCCCGGCGAGCACGAGCGTGTTCTCGAAGCCGAGCTTCTTCAGGACCGCGACGGCGCGCGGCGCGCGCGATCCGGTCGGGCAGACGATGACCAGGGGCAGCGCCTTGTTCTTCGGCAGCTCGCGCGATCCTTCGAGGCTGGCAAATGGAACGCTTCTCGCGCCGAGGGCATGGCCGGCGGCGTACTCGGCCGGCTCGCTGACGTCGATGAGGACGGCCTTCTCGCGGTTGATGAGCCGCACCGCGTCCGCGGCGGACACGCGTGCCGTGCCGCCGGCCTCCGCCAGCAACGGCCAGGCGAGCATTCCGCCCGAGACGAGCGCCGCGGCGAACAGATACCAGTTCTCGAGAAAGAAGTTCAACAAGGTCGTCGAAGCGCGCGGCGCCGGCCCGGGAAAACTCGAATTATAGAATTCGCGCTCGCGCTGCTGCCTTGCGTGCGCCGATCGCCCTTGTGCGCGGCGGGGGCGGCGGACCCCCTCCTCCAGGACTCCTTCGATGCACAAGCTCGTTCTGGTTCGCCACGGCGAATCGACATGGAACCTGGAGAACCGGTTCACGGGTTGGACCGACGTCCCCCTCACCGCCAAGGGCGTCGAGCAGGCGCGCGCCGCCGGACGCTTGCTCAAGGAAGAAGGCTACGAGTTCGATTGCGCCTGGACTTCGGTCCTGCAGCGTGCGATCTGGACGCTCTGGCACGCGCTCGACACGATGGAGCGGACCTGGCTGCCGGTGCACAACGACTGGCGCCTGAACGAGCGGCACTACGGCGCCCTGCAAGGTCTCGACAAGGCCGAGACGGCACGAAAGTACGGCGACGCACAGGTCCTCGCCTGGCGGCGCAGCTACGACGTCCGGCCGCCGCCGCTAGCGGTCGGCGATCCGCGCAGCGAGCGCCTGGACGCGCGCTACCGGGCTCTCGGCGACGGCCAGGTGCCGCTCACCGAATGCCTGAAGGACACGGTCGAGCGGGTCCTGCCGTTCTGGCACGAGACGCTCGCGCCGGCGATCCGCGCCGGCGAGCGCGTCCTCGTCTCGGCGCACGGCAACAGCATGCGCGCGCTCGTCAAGTACCTCGACGCGATCGCCGACGCCGACATCGTCGGCCTGAACATCCCGAACGGCATTCCTCTGGTCTACGAGCTCGACGACGACTCGCTGCGGCCGGTCCGCAGCTACTACCTCGGCGACGCCGAAGCGGCGGCCGAGGCCGCCGCCGCGGTGGCGCGTCAGGCCTCGGCCGGCTGAATCCCGAGCGCCGAGGCGATGTCGGCGCGCAGGCGCGCGGCGAGCGCGCGGCGCTCGCATCCGGCCGATTCGCGCGGCGGCAGCAGGGCGAGCCGGGCGACGACGCCTTCGCCGCACGCCGAGCGCCAGAGGCTTTGCAGCAGCGTCGTCTCGCCGACGAACTCGAGCGCCTCGCTTACCGCGTGCGTCGCGTCGGAAAAGCGCAGCGCCGCCGGCTGCACCGGAGTCGCCGTCGCGATCGCCGCCTGCAGCAGGTTGGCGTGAAACGGCAGCAGGCCGTGGCCGGTCGACGTCGTTCCCTCGGGAAAGATGGCGACCGTCTGCCCCGAACGCAGCGCCTCGGCCATGACGTGGATGACGCGAAAGGCATCGCGCTTGCGTTCGCGTTCCAGATACAGCGTGCCGCCCGCGTCGACGAGGCGCGCGACCAGCGGCCACGCTTTCACGTCGGCCTTCGAGACGAAGCGCGCTTGCGGCAGGACCGCATGGACGACCATGATGTCGAGCCACGAAATGTGGTTGGCGACGAGCAGGCTGCCGCCCGCAGCCGGTACGCCCTCGATGCGCAATTCGATGCCGATCAGGCGCAGCATCTTCGCCGCCCACCAGCGGATCTGCTCGTGCCGTCCCTCGACCGGCAAGGCAGGAAAGCGCAGCAGGGCGATGAGCACGCCGTGCAGCCCATGCAACACGCAACGCGACAATCGCACGACGGCGCGAAGACGGCGCATCCGACCGACGCTGCGGCGCCCTAGGCGCGATCGGCGTCGCCGGCTTCGTACGCGACGCGGCCGGCGACGAAGGTCCAGCGAACGCACCCGCGCAGCTCGTGGCCGGCGAACGGCGTGTGCCGGCTGCGGCTGACCAGACGAGCCGGCTCGACGTTCCAGAAGCGATCGGCAGCGAAGACGCACAGGTCGGCCGGCGCGCCCGGAGCGAGCCCGCCCGGCACAGCGCCGTCGCCCTGGCGCGAGCGCAACAGCAGCGCCGCCGGTCGCGTCGTCACCGCGGCGAGCGTTTGCGCGAGGCCGAGCCGCGCCGCATCGCCCCACTTGAGCGCCAGGCCGAGGAGCAGCTCGAGCCCGGTCGCGCCGGGCTCGGCCTCGGCAAAAGGCAGGTGCTTCGCGTCCTCGGCGACCGGGGTGTGGTCGCTGACGAGGGCGTCGATCGTGGCGTCGGCGAGCGCGGCGCGGATCGCGTCGCGGTCGCGCTGCTGGCGCAGCGGCGGAACGAGCCGCGTCGCCGCGTCGAAGTAGCCCATGTCGACGTCGATCAGGTGCAGCTGGTGGATGCTCGCGTCGCAGGTCACGGGCAGGCCTTCGGCCTTGGCCTGGCGCACCAGCTCGACGCCGGCGGCGCTGCTCAGCCGCGACAGGTGAACGTGCGCGCCGGTGTCGCGAACGAGCTCGAAGATCGTCGCCAGGGCGATCGTCTCGGCGAGCACGGGCACGCCAGACAGGCCCATGCGCGTTGCCAGCGGCCCCTTGGCGGCGACGCCCTGGCCGAGCCACGCGTCGTTCGGGCGCAGCCACACGGTGTAGCCGAAGGTCGCCG
>DATMGW010000384.1:0-2157 GCA_035555295.1 Caldimonas sp. | reverse complement strand
AACAGCAAGGATGTGGTCGACAACGCCACCAACTACCTGAGGAGCCTGGGCGGCATGACCCTGGCCAACGGCAGCGGTCAAGCCAGCGACTACCAGTTGCCGTCCTTGGCCAGCCGCAGCGCCTACAACATCGTCACCATCACCGGCGCCCCTTCGGAGGTTCGATCGGCCGTCACTACCGTACTGACGACTCTGACTTGCGGGTATGGACCCAGCGCGGAGGAATTGCTGTGCGATCTTGGCAATACGAAGCCCTTGTCCCGAGTGGCGTCCTTCTATGCCCGGCGCGAGTCGGGTGCTATTGACGAACCAGAGCAGATCCTGGGCAATCGAGACCTGCAGGGCCGATTCACACCGCGCGCCCTGCGACAAAGTGGCTTGGTTCGCATCCAAGACGAGGGGATGCTTCTACCCAAGTAGGTCTCTTGGATGAACCACCACCCAAGTTGTGAAGAGTCGAGAGCATCGTATCGAACGGCAAGCCTTTCTTGATGTGCCAATGCGGACGATAATCATCGCCATGTCCGCGATGCTTTCGTCCCTGGCAGCTCTCAATCGGCAGCGTTGGCGTCGGCCTGCAGCCTGATCGACCTATCGCGCGCCGCTCGGGCGCTCCGGACTCCCCTGACCTGCACACGCCACTGGCCTCGCCAGCGACGGACGGATATCAGATCAGGACCGGGTGAAACTGCAAACACCACATGCGATGAATGGGACGGGGCGCATATGCTGTTGATGATCGACAACTACGATTCGTTCACCTACAACCTGGTCCAGTATTTCGGCGAGCTCGGTGAGGACGTTCGTGTCTTTCGCAACGACGAGATCGACGTCGAAGGCATCGCCGCGCTGAAGCCCGATCGGCTCGTGCTCTCGCCCGGCCCGTGCTCGCCCGCCGAGGCCGGCATCTGCGTCGAGGCGATCCGCGCGTTCACCGGCCGGCTGCCGATCCTGGGCGTCTGCCTCGGCCACCAGGCGATCGGCGCGGCGCTCGGGGGGAAGATCGTTCGCGCCGTGCGTCTGATGCACGGCAAGGCGAGCCGCGTCACGACCGACGGGCGCGGCATCTATGCCGGCCTGCCGGCCTCGTTCGACGTCGTCCGCTACCACTCGCTGGCGATCGAAAAGGAGAGCCTGCCGCCGGCGCTCGACGTCACGTCGACCAGCGAAGACGGTGAGATCATGGGCGTACGCCACCGCGAGCTCGCCGCCACCGCTACGCCGCTCGAGGGCGTGCAATTCCATCCCGAGTCGATACTCACCGAGCACGGTCACGCGATGCTGAAGAACTTCCTTGAGGCGTCGCGATGAAGACGGCCGGGCGCCGGGCCGCTCCCAAGCCCGGCCGGCCTTGCAGGCCGCGGCCTTGCGAGACGCAACGCCTCCTCGTGCCGTCCATGCCGGCGCAGGCCGGCATGGAGTCGCGGCACTCGGCCCCCACGGGGGGCAGCGCCGCCGCGCAAGCGGCAAGCGTGGGGGCGTCATGATCGTCGACTTGCGCAGCGACACCGTCACTCGCCCGACTCCGGCGATGCGCGAGGCGATGCTGCGTGCCGAGGTCGGCGACGATGTCTTCGGCGACGATCCGAGCGTCAACGCCCTGCAGGAGAAGGTCGCCGCCCTTCTCGGCAAGGAAGCGGCCCTCTTCGTCAGCAGCGGCACGCAAGGCAACCTGTGCGCGCTGATGTGCCACTGCCAGCGCGGCGACGAGGTGCTCGTCGGCCAGATGGCGCACACCTATCGCTACGAGGCCGGCGGGGCGGCGGTGCTCGGCAGCATCCAGCCGCAGCCGCTGCCGCAGCAGGCCGACGGGACGCTCAGGCTCGACGACATCGAGGCGGCGATCAAGCCCGACGACGAGCATTTCGCGCCGACCCGCCTGCTCAGCCTCGAGAACACGTGGAACGGGCAGGTGCTCGCGCCGTCGTATCTCGAGGCCGCGACGACGCTCGCGCATCAGCGCGGCCTCGCCACCCATCTCGACGGCGCGCTCCTGTGGAACGCCGCGGTCGCCTCGGGCACGGCCCCGGCCGAGGTCGCGCGCGGCTTCGACAGCGTCTCGGTCTGCTTCAGCAAGGGTCTGGGCGCGCCTGTCGGCTCGGCGCTCGCGGGGTCGGCCGCGTTCATCGCCCGGGCGCGGCGCGTGCGCAAGGCGCT
>DATMGW010000383.1:0-2203 GCA_035555295.1 Caldimonas sp. | reverse complement strand
GACGATCCGACCAGCGAGCCGGCGATGATCAGCATCGCGTTGTTCAGCGAGAAGCCGATCCCCGCGGCCGCCCAGCCCGAGTAACTGTTGAGCATCGAGACGACGACCGGCATGTCGGCGCCGCCGATCGGGATGATGATCAGCACGCCGAGCAGGAAGGCGATCGCCAGGACGAGGTAGAAGTCGACGCGGCTCTCGGTCAGCGTGTAGCCGACGATGAAGACGAGCATCGCAATCGCCAGCGCCAGGTTGACCCAGTGCTGGCCCTTGAAAGTCACCGGGGCGCCCTGGAAGACGCGGATTTTGTACTTGGCCGAGAGCTTGCCCCAGGCGATCACCGAGCCGCTGAAGGTGATCGCGCCGATCGCCGCGCCGAGGATCAGCTCGAGCCGGTTGCCGTTCGGGATCGCGTCGATCGCGCCGCCCGCCGCCGGTCGGGCGACGATGCCGAACGCGTACGGCTCGACTGCCGCGGCGACGGCGATGAAGACCGCCGCCAGGCCGATCATGCTGTGGAAGAAGGCGACGAGCTCGGGCATCTGCGTCATCTCGACCGTCTTCGCCCGCCAGGTGCCGTAGCCGCCGCCGACGACCAGGCCGAGCAGGACCCAGCCGAGGCCGACCGCCGGCGACAAGCCGTACGACTCGAACAGCTTGACGAGCAGAGCGGCCGTCGTCAGCGCGGCGATCGCCATGCCGGTCATGCCGAAGACGTTGCCGCGGATCGAGGTCGTCGGGTGCGAGAGGCCCTTCAGCGCCTGGATGAAGCAGACGCTGGCGACCAGGTAGAGCAGCGTGGCGAGGTTGAGGCTCATGCCGCCCCCACGCTCGCCGCTCGCGACGGCCGGTCGCCGCTCATGCTTTCTTCTCCCCGGCGACCGGCGCGGCGATCGCTTTCGGCTTGTCCTTCTTCTTGAACATCTCGAGCATTCGCCGCGTCACCAGGAAGCCGCCGAAGACGTTGACCGAGGCGAGAGCGACGGCGAGCACGCCCATCGACTTGCCGAGCGTCGTTTCGGTCAGCGCCGCGGCGAGCATGGCGCCGACGAGGACGATCGCCGAGATCGCGTTCGTCACCGACATGAGGGGCGTGTGCAGGGCCGGAGTCACCGTCCAGACGACGTGGTAGCCGACGTAGATGGCGAGCACGAAGATGATCAGGTTGATAACGGTGTGCGAGACGATGTCCATGGCCTACTTTCTTTTCACTTCACCACCCTGCGTCATCAGGCAGGCGGCGACGATGTCGTCGTCCATCGGCACGGCGAAGCCGCCTTCCTTGGTCAGCACGAGCTTGAGGAAGTCGAGCACGTTGCGTGCGTAGAGCGACGAGGCGTCGGCGCCGACCATCGCCGCGAGGTTGGTCTCGCCGACGATCGTGACGCCGTGCTTCGTGACCGTCTTGTCGGCCTCGCTGAGCGGGCAGTTGCCGCCCTGCGCGCCGGGCCCCTTGCCGGCGGCGAGATCGACGATCACCGAGCCCGCTTTCATGCTCTGGACCATCTCCTCGGTCACGAGCACCGGCGCGGCGCGGCCGGGGATCAACGCGGTCGAGATGACGATGTCGGCGGCGGCCACGCGTTTGGCGACCTCGACCTTCTGCCGGTCGAGCCAGCTTTGCGGCATCGGCTTGGCATAGCCGCCGACACCCTCGGCCGCCTCCTTCTCCTCGGCGGTCTCGTAGGGCACGTCGATGAACTTGCCGCCGAGCGACTCGACCTGCTCCTTCACGCTCGGGCGAACGTCGCTCGCCTCGATCACCGCGCCGAGGCGCTTGGCGGTGGCGATCGCCTGCAGTCCGGCGACGCCGACGCCGAGGACGACGACGCGCGCCGCCTTCACCGTTCCCGCCGCCGTCATCAGCATCGGAAAGAAGCGCTGGTATTTGTCGGCGGCGACGACGACCGCCTTGTAGCCGGCGATGTTGGCCTGCGACGAGAGCACGTCCATGCTCTGCGCACGGGTCGTGCGCGGCGCCGCCTCGAGGGCAAAGCTCGTCAGGCCGGCGGCAGCGAGCGTCTCGAGTCCGGCGCGGTCGAACGGGTTGAGCATGCCGACGAGGTTGGCACCGCTCTTCATGAGCGCGAGCTCGGCGGCGTCGGGCGAGCGCACCTTGAGGACAAGGTCGCAAGCGAAGGCGCCGGCCCGGTCGGCGATCTCGGCGCCGGCGGCGACGTAGGCGGCGTCGGTCGCGCTCGCGGCG
>DATMGW010000382.1:0-2328 GCA_035555295.1 Caldimonas sp. | reverse complement strand
AAGGCCCAGTAGGCCTGGCTCGACCCCTTCGCGCTGTGCGTGAAGAACGGCAGCTCGAAGACTTCCGACTTGACGAAGCGGCCGGCCGAGTAGGTCGGGATGGTCCAGACGATGTCGGCGACGCCGTCGCGCGCCTGGTCGAACAGCTGCGCCGGCGTGCCGCCGAGCTGCATCGCCGGATAGATCTGGCACTTCAGCCGATCGTTCGACTCCTTGGCGACCTTGTCGCACCAGGCCTGGATCAGGTTGATGTGCACGTTCGACGTGCCGGGCAGGAAGTGGTGCACCTTCAGCACGACCTGCTGCGCCTGCACGGGTGCGGCCGCGCCGAGCGCGAGCAGCGCGGCGGCGGCCAGACCGAGGGAGCGACGGATCGGGGTCATGATGTCTCCTTGCAAAGTGGATGAAATCAGGTCTGAAAGGTCCTGACGAGGACCAGCGAGAGCGCGGGGAAGAACAGCAACACGGTGATGCGCAGGAAGTCCGACGCCAGGAACGGCATGACGCCTTTGAAGGTCTCCATCAGCGGCACCGTCTTGGCGAGCCGGTTGATGACGTAGACGTTCATGCCGACCGGTGGATGGACGAGGCCGATCTCGACCACCATCAGCGCCAGGATGCCGAACCAGATCGACTTGTCGGTCGGCGTCAGGTTCCAGAAATCGAGCCCCATCACGACCGGATAGAACACGGGAATCGTCAGCAGGATCATCGCCAGCGAGTCCATCACGCAGCCGAGCAGGATGTAGGTTACGAGGATCGCGACCATCACGAGCAGCGGCGGCAGCCCGCTCGCCTTGACCCAGGCCGCGAGCTCGGCCGGCATCTGCGACAGCGCGAGCGCGGTGTTCAACTGGTCGGCACCGAGCAGCACGAGAAAGATCATCGCGCTGGCCTGCGCGGTGCCGAGCGCGGTCGCGAGCAGGCCGCGCATCTTCATTCCGCCGTTCGCCACCGCAAGCACGCCACAGGCGGCGGCGCCGATCGCTGCGGCCTCGGTCGGGTTGGCCCAGCCGCCGTAGATTCCGACGATGACGACGAGAAATACGCCGAGCACGGGCAACACCGCCGCCAGCGAACGCAAGCGCTCGGACCACGGCGCGCGCGGTCCGGCCGGGCCCATCGCCGGCTTCCAGGTGACGACGATCTTGATCACCAGCATGTAGCCGACCATCGCGATCAGGCCGGGCAGCACCGCGGCCATGAACAGCTTGCCGATCGACTCCTGCGTGAGGATCGCGTAGATGACCAGCGGCACCGACGGCGGGATCATGATGCCCAGCGTGCCGCCGGCGGCGAGCGTTCCAGTGGCCAGGCTGCCGGAGTAGCCGAGCCGCTTCAGTTCGGGCAGCGCCACCTGGCCCATCGTCGCGGCGGTCGCGAGCGACGAGCCGCAGATCGCGCCGAAGCCGGCGCAGGCGCCGACCGCGGCCATCGCGACGCCGCCGCGCCAGTGGCCCATGAACGCACTGACGAAGCGGAACAACGCGCGCGAGAGCCCGCCGTGGGTTGCGAACTGGCCCATCAGCAGAAACAGCGGGATGACGATCAGGTCGTAGTTCGAGAGCCGCGCATAGGCCAGATTCTTCAGTGAATTGAGCAGCGGCGCCCAGGCGCCGCCGGTGAGCCACACGTAGCCGCCGGCGCCGATCGCGAACATCGCGATGCCGATCGGCACGCGCAGGACCAGCAGCACCATCAGCAGCCCGAACAGCATCAGGCCGACGCCGATGCCGGTCATGACTTCCACTCGGACTCGAAGTCTCCCGGGCGCGCGGCCGAGGCGGCCTGGTCCGACGGCGCCGCTCCCGATACCGGGCCGACCCGCACCGCGCCACGACCGCGGACGCGGCGCCAGTGCCACGCGGCCCGGTAGAAGCCGGCGAGCGCGAGCAGCAGGAACCCCGGCACCATCAGCGTCTGGCCGAGCCACACCGGAACGCCGAGGATCATCGTCGTCTCGCCGGTGGCTTGCAGCCCGACGGCGCCGGCCGCGGTGCGCCAGGCGATCAAGGCGCCGAACGCGCCGACGAGTAGCGAGCCGAAGGCGTCGAGCGCGTTGACGCGCGACGCGGCCATTCTTTCGGTGAAGAAGTCGACCTTCACGTCGCCGTGGTTCAGGTGACACCAGGCAAAGAATGTCGACGACGCGAACGCCGAACACAGCTGCAACAGCTCGACGTCGCCCGGGACCGGCGCCGAGATGAGCTTGCGACCGCCGATCGAGACGATCGACATCGCCACCAGCGCGACGAAGACCAGCGCGCCGGCGACCGCTGCGGTCTTGCAGGCGCTTTCGAGCAGCTGGCCGCAGCGGCCGAACGCGCC
>DATMGW010000381.1:0-5134 GCA_035555295.1 Caldimonas sp. | reverse complement strand
CGAAGTAGGGAACGCGCGTGCCGTCCTTCGATACGGCGAAGAACTGTTCGACGTGCAATCCGCTCGCATCGAACAGCGCCGGCCGTCGCTTCAGCGTCTCGCGCGCATCGCTGCCGGCGGTCGCGAGGGCGAGCGAATCGGCGGTCAGGAAGTCGACGTACGTGAACCAGTAGCGCTCGGCGAGCGTGCCGTCGGAGCTGGCGGGTACCGCAGGCCGGCCCTTTTCCGCGGGAACGCCGTCGAGCTCGGGGTCGTAGAGCGGGGCGATGCCGATCGATCCGGGAAACGGCGCCTCGACCTCGCGGCGCGTGAAGCGCGATCCTTTCTTCTTCCATTCCTCGAGCCGGCTCGAGACGTTGTCGAGCACGTCGAGCAGCAGGTAGTCGCGCGTCTGCGTCCAGCCGGCCAGCGATCGGGTCGCGGTCGGCGCGAAGAGCTGTCTGACCTTGCGCTGGCCGGCGAGCCAGGCGTCGGCGTCGCTCGCGAGGAGCGAGCCGGCGGGGTAGGTCGCAGCGCCGATCTTCAGCGCGCTTCTCAGCTCGATGAGCATCGTGTCGCGCATGAAGTCGATCCGCGCATCGTCGGGGACGTCGAGGGCGACGAGCTTGTCGCCTTGCAGCAGGAATCGCTTGCTGTTCCAGAAATCGACGGCGCGGCGGAAGATCGTCCGCTCGAAGCCGGGCGTGCGGTCGACCGTCACCTCGGCCGCGACGTCGCTCGTCCTGCCTTCGAACATCGTCACCGCCGCGGAAAGCAGCGTGCCGCGGCGCCAGCGCTTGACGATGCGCGGATAGCCTGAATCGGTCAGCGTCCCGGGGCCGAAATCAGTCGAAACGTAGAGCGTATCGGCGTCGATCCAGGTGACGTCCGATTTCGCCTCCGGGAGCGTGAATCCCGCTTCGACGAATTGCTTGAGGACGCTGTCGAACTCGCGCACGACGCTGGCGTCGGCGCCGCCGCGCGACAGCGAGACGAGGCACAGGCGCTGGCTCGGGCCGAGGCACTGCATGCCGTGCCAGGTCCAGTTCTCGTGCTCGGCGGCGCCGAGCGCATCGAGATCGATGACGGTTTCCCAGGGGACGTCGGTCTTGCGGTAGTCGGCGAGCCGGGCGCGCCGGACGATGCCGCGCTTGTGCTCTTCGTCCTGCCAGAAGTTGTACAGCCACTCGCCGCGCCGCGTCACGTTCGGAATGCGGTCGCGCGAGTTGTAGATCGCGAGCAGCTTGTCGTACGTCGCCGCGTAGTCGGGGCGCGACTCGAGGGCGCGCTGCGTCTCGGCGTTGCGCGTGCGCGCCCAGTCGAGCGCGCGCGCGCCGCTCACGTCTTCGAGCCAGAGGTAGGGATCGTCGGTCATCGGGTCTGCCGCTCGAGCGGCGGGCAAGGCGAGGGTGCAGGCCAGCGCGGCCGCGACCGCGGCGCAGGCGACGAGACGGCGTGCGGCGCGCCGGGCGAGGAAGGGTGAATAGGTCATGCCGTGCTGAAAAGAGGGAAACCGAGCTTCGAGCGGGAGGAACTGCGGCGCGTCGGACGACGTGCCATGAAGGACGACACCGACACGAGCGCACGATGCATTCCGATGTCCGCGCGCCGCGATTCTGACGATATTCATGGTTCACGTCTTCCATCGGAGAACAACCATGATTGCAAGACTCGTCTCGCTGGCGGTGATCGCCGCTGCGTCGGCAACCTTCTCGGCTGCGGCCGCGCAGGTCTACGTCAACGTCGGGCCGCCGGCATCGCGCTTCGAGGCCGTGCCCGCTGCTCGCCCCGGCTACCTCTGGACGCCCGGCTATTGGAATTGGCGCGGCAACCGTCACCACTGGGTCGCCGGCAACTGGGTGCGCGAGCGTCGGGGATACGTCTATACGCAGCCGACCTGGGTTCAGGACAACGACCGCTGGCGTTTCAATCGCGGCGCCTGGACGCATCGCGACGACTACGACCGCAACCACGATCACCGCTAGCGCCATTGGCGCACGCCGGGATCAGAAGGTCGAGCCCGGCTGCGCCAGATAGTCGAGCTCATCGGCCGTCGACAGGCGACCGAGGATTGCATTGCGATGCGGGAAGCGCCCGAAACGCGCGATAACCGCGCGATGCCGACGGGCGTACTCGAGCATGTTCCGGAGCTCGGGTGAAGCCGCGGCGAGGCGCATGAAGAGTCGCACCGCTTCGTCCTGCATCGCCAGCCCCTCGGCGTGCTCGAACGGCATGTAGATGAAGGCGCGCATGAATGGCGGCAACTCCTCGTCGAGGTGCGAGCCGACCATCGCGCTTGCCGCGGCGAGCGCCTGCGCGTCGCCGGCGAAGGCGCGCCTGTCGCCGCGAAAGGCGTTGCGCGTGAACTGATCGAGGAGGAGGATGCGCGCCAGGGCGCCCGGCGCGGCGGCGGCCCATGCCTCGAGCTCACCGCGCAGGGCGCGCTCGATCTGCGCACCGAAGCGCTCGGCGACCAGGCGGTCGAACGCCGCATCCTTTGCGAACCATGCCTTGCGCTGCGTCCCGAACGCTTCGCAGC
Source organism: Caldimonas sp. (assembly GCA_035555295.1). GTDB lineage: Bacteria > Pseudomonadota > Gammaproteobacteria > Burkholderiales > Burkholderiaceae_C > Schlegelella_A. Next base: position 2,616 of record DATMGW010000381.1, on the reverse strand, counting down.
CGGCTTCGCCGAACCAGAAATCGAGGACGGCGCGGGCTTCGTCGGCGGTGGCGTGAGTCATTTCGATACTCGACTCGTTCTCAGAGCAATCGTTCGGGAACGACCTGCACCGATCGGGTGGCGTCGGCGATCGAAACGACGCCGTCGTGCCGGTTCAGTTGCAGTTGCATGCCGCGGGCCGCGAGCGTGGCGAGCTCGCGGCTTTGCTCGGCGGGAACGCGCCAGGCCTCGACGTTGCCGGCGCGCCGGACGCGGCCGCCGAGGCCCGCCCACCAGGCGCTGGCGGCTTGGCTGAAGGCGTAGACGCTGACACGGTCGGCGCGACCGCTCGCCTTGACCAGGCGTCGCTCCTCGGGCTGGCCGACTTCGATCCAGTGCAGGATGCGGCCGGTCAGGTCACGCTCCCACAGCTCGGGCTCTTCGGGCTCCCACATGCCCTTGGCGATCTCGAGCGTGCCGCCGCGCGCGTCGGCAGGGACGTTGAGGGCGAAGGCGAGCAGCCGCATCATCATGCGCTCGTCGTTTTCCGACGGGTGCCGCGCCAGCGTCAGCTGGTGGTCAGCGTAGACGCCGCGGTCGATGTCGGCGATCTGCAGCGTGGCTTTGCAAACGGTCGCCTTGAGAGCCATCGCCCGACTCTGCCACAGCGCGCGACAATCGGGGCGGGCGCGCACTACCAGCATCGATCATGAGCATGAAGAAATCCGATCTCGACAAGCTCCAGGGCAAGAAGCTCGGCGGACAGATGAAGGGGGCCGGCGTTCCCGGCCGCTTCGCGCAGGGCGCCGCCGAGCACGTCGACCGGCGCGAACAGCGCCGCCGCGATGCCGCCGCCGGCCTCGTGCCCTTCGCCTGCAAGCTGCCGTCGGACCTCGCGGCGCTGCTGCGTGAGCGCAGCGCTGCGCATCCCGGCGGCGTCAACGCGCTGGTCGAGGAGCTGTTGCGCAAGGCGATCGGCTGATGCGCTGCGCGCGCGGCGCCGGGCTTCGCGAATGACGGCGCAGTCCTTCGACCTCTTCATCGTCGGCGCCGGCAGCGGCGGCGTCCGCGCCGCACGCCTGGCCGGGCAACGCGGCATGCGCGTCGCCGTCGCCGAGGAAGCGGCGCTCGGCGGAACCTGCGTCAACCTGGGCTGCATTCCGAAGAAGCTCTACAGCTTCGCCGCGCACTATGCAGAGAGCTTCGAGGAGGCCGCGGGCTTCGGCTGGTCGCACGCCGCGCCGCGCTTCGACTGGGCCACGCTCAAGACGAACCGCGCCGCCGAGATCGCCCGCCTCAACGGCGTCTACGCCGACCTGCTCAGCGCCGCCGGCGTGACGCTGCTGCGGGGCCGCGCTCGCGTCGTCGCGGCGAACGAGGTCGAGGTCGGCGGCGTCGTGCATCGCGCCGAGCGCATCGTCGTCGCCACGGGCGGCTGGCCGGTGCCGCCCGAGGTGCCCGGCGGCGAGCTGGCGATCAGCTCGAACGAGATCTTCGACCTGCCCGAGTTTCCGCGCCGCCTCGTCGTGGTCGGCGGCGGCTACATCGCCTGCGAGTTCGCGTCGATCTTCAACGGCCTGGGCGCGTGCGTCACCCAGCTCTATCGCGGCGAGCAGATCCTGCGCGGCTTCGACGACGAGGTGCGCGACTTCATCGCCGGCGAGATGAAGAAGAAGGGCGTCGACGTCCGGGTCCGGACGAAGGTGAGCTCGCTCGAGCGGGCGAGCCCGGGCGCGGCGATCCGCGTCGCTCTCGCCGGCGGCGAGATGCTCGATGCCGACACCGTGCTCTGCGCGACCGGCCGCGCACCGAACACCGCCGGGCTCGGCCTCGAGGCGCAAGGCGTCGCGCTTGCGCCGAATGGCGCCGTCGTCGTCGACGACGCCTATCGCAGCAGCGTGCCCGGCATCTACGCGATCGGCGACGTCATCGATCGTGTCCAGCTCACGCCGGTGGCGCTGGCCGAGGCCATGGCGCTCGTCGAAAGCTGGTTCGGCAGCGGCGGCCGGCCGGTCGACTACGCCCATATTCCGACGGCCGTCTTCACGAATCCGAACATCGGAACGATCGGATTCTCCGAGCAGGACGCGCGGGCGCGCTTCGCCGGGATCCGCGTCTATCGCAGCGACTTCAAGCCCTTGCGCCACACGCTGTCGGGGAGCAGCGAGCGGACGCTGATGAAGCTCGTCGTCGACGATGCGAACGACCGGGTGGTCGGCCTGCACATGGTGGGCGCCGACGCCGGCGAGACGATCCAGGGCTTTGCCGTGGCGATGAAGGCCGGGGCGACCAAGGCGACCTTCGACGCGACGCTCGGCATTCACCCGACTGCGGCCGAGGAGCTCGCGCGATCGACGGCCGACGCCGCAGCTTGCAACGAGACCGTTTCTCTCTCGAGAGCGGCTCTTTCGGCGCCGATCGTCGACTTCTCGGAATCGAGTGACGCCTTCTCGGCGTTGAGCGTCGAGTTGTCGGCGTCGATCGCCACCTTGTCCTTGCGCACCTCGCCTTCCCGCGCGTGCAGCGTGTCCTTCTGCGCTAGGCAAGCGCGCGCCTGCGCAGGCGTGAGCAGCTTGGCTCCGGAGGCCGGCTTGTCGGCGGCAAGCGCGCCACCGGCGAGGAGAAAAAACGCGCCGG
>DATMGW010000380.1:0-2107 GCA_035555295.1 Caldimonas sp. | reverse complement strand
CACGTCGTCGAGGTCTGGGCGAGCCTCGCGAACGACGGCGAAGCCCGCCTGTCGCGCCCGCGCGGCGATGCGCGGATGCGTCGCGATCGCCACGGCCGCGCTCCAGCGTCCGGCACCGGCCATCGCTTCGAGATTGCCGATCGCCTCGGCGCTGCTGAATAGCCAGACCCAGGCGGCCGGATCCGCAGCGGCGGCGTCGACGACACGGCGCGCCTCGGCGTCGAAGACCGGAACAAGGCGCGCATAGGCGGCGACGGCGTCGACGCTCGCGCCGGCCGCGGCGAGCCGCTCGGCGAGCCACTCGCGACCGCCGTCGCCGCGAACGACGAGAACGCTCGCGCCGTGCCAGTCGTACCCGGCCAGGCGCGCCCAGAGCGCTTCGGAGTCGAGCGGGGCGGCGGCGTCGGTCGGCTCGATGACGCCGGCCGCATCGATCCCGGCGGCGCGCAGGACCGCCGCCGTGCCGGGCCCCGGCGCCGCCGCGAGCAGGCCGGCCGGCCACGGCGCGGCCTCGGGGCGCGCCGCGAAGAATTGCAGCACCGCGTTGGCGCTGACGAACACGACCAGGCGCCGCGCCGCCAGACCGGCCCAGGCAGCGCGGATCGGCTCGAGATCGGCGGCGGCGGCGATCTCGATCAGGGGAACGGCGAGCGCGTCGACGCCGCGAGAGCGCAGTTGCGTCACCCAGCCCGCTGCCTGCGGCGCCGGCCGGGTGACGATGAGCCGCGGCAAACGCGCTCCGCTCAGGCAGCGGCTGAAGGCGCCGGGCCTGCGGCAGCGCCGGCGCCGATGTAGTCCGCGGCGCCGCGCTGCAGCAGCTGCAGCGCGACCGCGACGCCCAGGCATTCGGCGCCGGCGGCGTCGACGACGTCGCCGACGCTCGAGCCGCGCAGCAACGGTGCGTCGATGCGCTCCGGGTGGCCGACGGCGGCGTCGACCGCCAGGGCCTGGTTGCGCCAGTGCGCGTGCGCTGCGATCGGCAGGGTGCAACTGCCGCCCAGGGCGCGCGAGACGGCACGCTCGGCGAGCACGGCGAGCTCGGTCGGCCGATGCGTCAGCTGCGCCAGGAGCGCGTTCAGCTCGACCGCATCGGCGCACGTCTCGATCCCGAGCGCGCCCTGGCCGGCGCTGGGCAGCATCTCGACGGGATCGAAATAGTCGCGGATGCGCCCGGCCAGGCCGAGCCGCACCAGCCCGGCGGCGGCCAGGACGATCGCGTCGTAGTAGCCCTCGTCGAGCTTGCGCAGCCGCGTGTCGAGGTTGCCGCGCAGCGGCTCGACGTGCAGGTCGGGGCGCAACGCCTTCAGCTGGACGACGCGGCGCAGGCTCGACGTGCCGACCACGGCGCCGTGCGGCAACGCGTCGAGCGAGGCATGGCGAACCGAGACGAAGGCATCGCGCGGGTCTTCGCGCTCGAGCACCGCGGCGAGCCGAAAGCCCGGCGGCAGATCCATCGGCACGTCCTTGAGCGAGTGGACGGCGATCTGGGCGCGGCCGTCTTCCAGCGCGGTCTCGAGCTCCTTAACGAAGAGTCCCTTGCCGCCGACCTTGGAGAGCGTGCGATCGAGGATCTGGTCGCCGCGCGTCGTCATCGCGAGCAACGACACGCGCGTGCCGAAGCGGCTTTCCAGGAGCCCGCGGACGTGTTCCGCCTGCCACAAGGCCAGGCGGCTCTCCCGGGTGGCGATGACGACGGAATCTGCCATCGAAGGATGCTAGCAGGCACGTCTCCTGCATCATGCGGGCCGATGCGCCCGACAAAGCCCTCCGCAGCCAAGGTAGCCGCCGCGAAGAACGCTCCGCTCGTCGACGACATCCGCCTGCTCGGGCGCATCCTCGGCGACGTCATCCGCGAGCAGGAAGGAAAGGACGCGTTCGAGCTCGTCGAGCAGGTGCGCCGGCTCGCCGTCGCCTATCGCCTGAAGCGCGACGCGCGTGCCGGCCGCGCCCTCGACCGGCTGCTGACGAGCCTTAGCGGCGAGCGAACCGTCAGCGTGATCCGCGCCTTCAGCTATTTCTCGCACCTCGCCAACATCGCCGAGGACCGGCACCATCTGCGCCGCCGCGCCGTCCATGAGCGGCAGGGGCACCTGCAGCGCGGCTCGCT
>DATMGW010000379.1:0-10561 GCA_035555295.1 Caldimonas sp. | reverse complement strand
CGCCGCGTTCTCGCTCAGGAAGCCGTAGCCGGGATGGACCGCGTCGCAGCCGGCCTGGCGCGCCAGCGCGACGATGCGCGCGATGTCGAGCCAGGCCGCGGGGCCGCTTCCTCCGAGCGCGACGGCGCGCGTGGCGAGCCCGAGGTGCAGCGCCGCGGGATCGTCGTCGTCATGGAGAGCGACGCTTTCGATGCCTGCGTCGGCGGCGGCGCGGACGAGGCGCACGGCGATCTCGCCGCGATTGGCGATCAGGAGGCGACGGATCACGGGCAAACGCTCAGAGGACAAACCCCGATTCTGGGGCGCGTGGGCGCCGCAACGCGACCGGCGCTGTCTAGACTGCCCGTCCTGCACGCTGAAGAGCGTTCAGCCGCCTGAACACGCGTTTGCGCGCTTCGCCCCTCGAACCGATGGATCTGCATTTGCCCCGTCGCCCCGTCGTCCCGGTCCGGCCGCTCGCCCTGGCGACCCGGACGCCGGCGCGTGCCAAGGCGCTCGTTCCTTCCGTGTCGCGCGCGCTCGCCCTGCTCGAGCGGCTCGCCCTCGAGCGCGAGCCGATGAGCCTGGCCCGTCTTGCGAGCGACCTCGAGCTACCGAAGAGCAGCGTGCACGGCCTCTGCAGCACGCTCGTCTCCTTCGGCTACCTGCGCCGGCAGAGCGACGGCGCGTTTCTCATCGGCCCGCGCGTCATGGGCCTGGCGGAGGCCTTCGTCTCGGGAACCGACGTGGCGCAGGAGTTCAACGCCCTCTGGGCCGACCGGCGCAGCGCACCCGAGGAAACGATCGTCCTGTCGGTGCTCTCCGGCGGCGAGGCGCTCTACGTCGCGGTGCGCAACAGCCCCCGGCCGCTCGGCCTGGCCTTCAACGTCGGGATGCGCCTGCCGGCGCACCTGTCGGGCAGCGGCAAGGCGATGCTGGCGCAACTGCCCGCCGACGAGGTGGTGCGGCGACTCGCCGGCAACCTGCGCGTTCGCCTGACCCACAAGGGCCCGCGCAACCTCGAGGCGCTGAACAAGGAGCTCGCCCTGACGCGGCGGCGCGGCTACAGCATCGACGACGAATGCGTGCGCGAGGGCGTCTATTCCTTCGGCGCGCCGGTGTTCGACGCGGCCGGAGGCGTCGCCGCCGCCGTCTCGGTCTGCATCAACAAGGCTCTGCTCGGCGCCGACCGCGGCGCCCGCCATCGCGAGGCCGCAATCGACGTGGCGCGCGCACTCACCGAGCGCATCGGCGGCAACGCGGCGCGGCCGGCGGCCAGGCGGGCGGCGTGAGCGATCTGATCCTCGAGACGAAGGCCTTGACGAAGGAGTTCAAGGGCTTCGTCGCCGTCGACCAGGTCGACCTGCGCGTGCGGCGCGGCACGATCCACGCCCTGATCGGACCGAACGGCGCCGGCAAGACGACGTGCTTCAACCTGCTGACCAAGTTTCTCGTTCCGACCTCGGGGCACATCCTCTTCGAAGGCAGCGACATCACGGCCGACAAGCCCGCGGCGATCGCGCGGCGCGGCATTGTCCGCTCGTTCCAGATCTCGGCCGTGTTCGCGCATCTCTCGGTGCTCGAGAACGTCCGGGTCGCCCTGCAGAGAAAGCTCGGCACGTCGTTCCATTTCTGGAAGCCCGAGTCGTCGCTGCAGCGGCTCGACGCCGAAGCGCTGGCGCTGCTGCGCGAAGTCGACCTGGAGGCCTACGCGGCCATTCCAGCGGTCGAGCTGAGCTACGGCAGGAAGCGCGCCCTCGAGATCGCGACGACTCTGGCGATGAACCCGACGCTGATGCTCCTCGACGAGCCGACGCAGGGCATGGGGCTGGAAGACGTCGATCGGATCCGCGCCCTCATCAAGAAGGTCGCGGCGAGCCGCACCGTGCTGATGGTCGAGCACAACATGAGCGTGGTCGCGAGCATCGCCGACACGATCACCGTGCTCGCCCGCGGCGCGACGCTCGCCGAAGGCCCGTACGCCGAGGTCGCGAAGAACCCGGCCGTGATCGAGGCCTACATGGGCAGCGCGCAGACCGAGCTCGCCGGAGCGCACGGATGATGAGCCCCCACGCTCACTTCGTTCGCTGCCCCCCGAGGGGGCGCGCGCCCTCCTCGGGAGCGGCCCGGCGGAGGGCGCGATGAGCGCCGTGCGTTTTCTCGAGATCAGCGGCCTGCACGGCTGGTACGGCGAGTCGCACGTGCTGCACGGCGTCGACTTCCACGTCGACGAAGGCGAGGTCGTGACGCTGCTCGGCAGGAACGGCGCCGGCCGCACGAGCACGCTGCGCGCGATCATGGGCCTGATCGGCTCGCGCAAGGGCTCGATCAAGATCAAGGGCACCGAGACGGTCGGCATGGCGACGCACCGCATCGCCCGTCTCGGCATCGGCTACTGCCCCGAGGAGCGCGGCATCTTCTCGTCGCTCTCGGCCGAGGAGAACCTCATGCTGCCGCCCACGCTCGGCAAGGACGGGATGAGCGTCGAGCAGATCTACGCCATGTTTCCCAACCTCCAGGAGCGCGCCTCGAGCCAGGGCACGCGCCTGTCCGGTGGCGAGCAGCAGATGCTCGCCGTCGCCCGCATCCTGCGCACCGGCGCGCGGGTTCTCCTGCTCGACGAGATCTCCGAAGGCCTGGCGCCGGTCATCGTGCAGAAGCTCGGCGAAGTCGTTCGCGGCCTGCGGCAGCAGGGCTACACGATTGTCATGGTCGAGCAGAACTTCCGCTTCGCCGCGCCGCTGGCCGACCGCTTCCTGGTCATGGAGCATGGCCAGGTCATCCAGCATTTCACCCAGGCCGAGCTGCCTTCGCGGATGGAGCGGCTGCACGAGTACCTGGGCGTGTAAGGTCAGGTCCTTTTTCTGCCGTACGCACAACCCTTTTCTCAACCTCTCTCAGGAGACCGTCATGAAACTGAAACAACTCGCCGCCGCCTGCACGGTGGCGCTGGCCTCGATGTTCGGCGTGGCCACGACCGCGCAGGCCCAGATCTCGGGCGACGTGATCAGGATCGGCATCATCACCGACATGTCCAGCCTGTACGCCGACATCGACGGCGCGGCCGGCGTCGAAGCGATCAAGATGGCCGTGGCCGACATGGGCGGCGCGATCAACGGCAAGAAGATCGAGGTCCTCTACGCCGACCACCAGAACAAGGCCGACGTCGCCGCCGCCAAGGCCCGCGAATGGTTCGACACCCAGGGCCTGGACATGCTGATCGGCGGCACCAACTCGGGCACCGCGCTGGCCATGGCCAAGGTCGCGGCCGAGAAGAAGAAGCCGTTCATCGTCGTCGGCGCGGCGTCTTCGGCGCTGACCAACGAGCAGTGCAATCCGTACACCCTGCACTGGGCCTACGACACGGTGGCCCTGGCCAAGGGCACCGGCAACGCGGTGGTCAAGGCCGGTGGCAAGACCTGGTACTTCCTGACCGCCGACTACGCCTTCGGCGCACAGCTGCAGAACGACACCGCGGCCGTGGTCAAGGCCGCCGGCGGCACCGTGGTCGGTGCGGTCAAGCACCCCTTGTCGGCCAGCGACTTCTCCAGCTTCCTGCTGCAGGCGCAGGGCAGCAAGGCGCAGATCCTCGGCCTGGCCAACGCCGGCGGCGACACCATCAACAGCATCAAGGCGGCCAACGAATTTGGCGTCACCAAGACGATGAAGCTGGCCGGCCTGCTGGTCTTCATCAACGACATCCACTCGCTGGGACTGAAGACCACCCAGGGCATGTACCTGACCGACAGCTGGTACTGGAATCGCGACCCCGAGGCGCGCGCCTGGAGCCGCAAGTTCTTCGAGAAGGTCAAGCGCATGCCGTCGTCGGTGCAGGCGGGCGACTACTCGGCGACGCTGAATTATCTGCAGGCCGTCAAGGCCACCGGCAGCGACGATGCCGACAAGGTGCTGGCGCACCTGAGGAAGTCCAAGGTCAACGACATCTTCACCAAGGGCGGCTACGTGCGCGACGACGGCACGATGGTGCACGACATGTACCTGATGCAGGTGAAGTCGCCGGACAAGTCGACCGAGCCCTGGGACTACTACAACGTGGTCGAAACCTTCAAGGGCGACACCGCCTGGACGACCAAGGCCGAGACGAAGTGCGCGGCCTGGAAGTGATGCGCTGAAGGGCGGCCCCGGCGCAGCCATGGAGATCTTCGGCATCCCGTTGCAGGCCTTCCTGGGCCAGCTGATGCTGGGTCTGGTGAACGGCTCGTTCTACGCCATGCTCAGCCTGGGGCTGGCGGTGATCTTCGGGCTGCTTGGGATCGTCAACTTCGCCCATGGCGCGCTGTACATGATCGGGGCCTACGTCGCCTGGCTGGCGATGGACAAGTTCGGCATCGGCTTCTGGTGGGCGCTGGTGCTGGCGCCGCTGGTGGTGGGCGCGCTCGGGGTCGTCATCGAGCGCACACTGTTGCGCCACCTCTACCGCATCGATCCGATCTACGGCCTGCTCCTGACCTTCGGGCTGGCGCTGATCGCCGAGGGCATCTTTCGTGACCGGTTCGGCGTCTCGGGCCAGCAGTACGAGGTGCCCGAGCTGCTCCAGGGGGCCACCAACCTCGGCTTCATGGTGCTGCCCAACTACCGCGCCTTCGTCATCTTCGCCTCGCTGCTCGTGTGCCTCGTGACCTGGTGGACGATCGAGCGTACGCGGCTCGGAAGCTACCTGCGTGCCGGCACCGAGAACCCGGCCCTGGTGCAGGCGTTCGGCGTCAACGTTCCGATGATGGTGATGCTGACCTACGCCGCCGGCGCCGGGCTGGCGGCGATCGCCGGAGTGCTGGCCGCACCGGTGATCCAGATCACGCCGCTGATGGGCAGCAACCTCATCATCGTGGTCTTCGCGGTGGTGGTGATCGGTGGCATGGGGTCGATCCTGGGCAGCATCCTCACCGGGCTGTTGCTCGGCCTCATCGAGGGCCTGACCAAGGTCTTCTACCCCGAGGCGTCGAGCATCGTCGTCTTCGTCATCATGGCCATCGTGCTGATGATCCGGCCCGCGGGCCTGTTCGGCAAGGAAGCTTGATGAGTGCCTTGCCCGAGTCCACCGTCGCCCGCCGCGCCCGCCTGGCCTGGTTGGCCGCGCTGGTCTTCCTGATCGCCGCACCCTTCATCGGCCTGTACCCGATCTTCATGATGAACGCGCTGTGCTTCGCGATCTTCGCCTGCGCCTTCAACCTGCTGCTCGGTTTCACCGGCCTGCTCTCGTTCGGCCACGCGGCCTACCTGGGCGCGGCGGCCTATTTCACGGGCTGGCTGATCAAGTCGGCCGGTTTCACCCCCGAGCTCGGCATCCTCGCCGGCATGCTGGGCGCCGGGCTGATCGGGCTGGTGGTCGGCCTGATCGCCATCCGGCGCCAGGGGATCTACTTCGCGATGATCACGCTGGCGATGGCGCAGATGGTCTACTTCGTCTGGCTGCAGGCGCCTTTCACCGGCGGCGAGGACGGCCTGCAGGGCGTGCCGCGCGGCAAGCTGTTCGGCCTGCTCCCGCTGGCAAGCGACATCGCCATGTATTTCGTCGTGCTGGCGGTCTTCGTGGCCGTGTTCCTGGCCATCATCCGGATCGTCCGTTCGCCCTATGGCCAGGTGCTCAAGGCGATCCGCGAGAACGAACCTCGGGCCGTTTCGCTCGGCTACGACGTCGATCGTTACAAGCTGCTGGCCTTCGTGCTCAGCACCAGCCTGGCCGGGCTGGCCGGATCGCTGAAGACGGTGGTGCTCGGGTTCGCGACGCTGAGCGATGCGCACTGGTCGCTGTCGGGCGAGGTGGTGCTGATGACGCTGCTCGGCGGCATGGGCACTTTCGCAGGGCCCGTGCTCGGCGCCTTCACGATCGTCGGGCTGCAGAACTTCCTGGCCGACCGCGTCGGCTCGTGGGTGACGGTCATCATCGGCGTTATCTTCGTCGTCTGCGTCGTCGGCTTCCGGCGCGGATTCGTCGGCGAGCTGCTGGCATGGCAAAAGCGCCGCAAGGGGAATTGATCCACGTGGCTTGTCAATGCCGCGGTGCAGTCTAGACTGCGGCGGCCACTCCGGGAGTCGTCGACATGACTGCGAAGCGCCTGACCAAGGAAGACATCCGCAATCAGACCGGCGTTCTGAATCCGGTCGGCCACGTCGTGCTCGCCTTCAAGGACGATGCCGTGACCGCCGAAGCGGTCGCGGCGCTGCGCGCCGCCGGCAGCACCGAGGAAGACGTCCTCGTCTACCAGGCCGAAGAAGCGACGCCGCGGCTGCGCGAGCGGGTGCGAACGGTCAGCGAGGCCGCCGGCTTCGGCTACGAGATCACCTTGATGCGTCGATATCTCACATTTGCCGAGCAGGGTGCGGGCTGGTTGATCGTCTACGCGCCCGAAGACGCCGCGGTGCAGAAGATCGTCGAGGTCGCCAGGCGTTTTCATGCCCTGTGCGCGGTGCGCTACCACCGCTTGGCCAACGAGGACCTGATCTGACGAAGGCGGCGACCGCCGCCGTCCGGATCTAGCTAGCCGCCCTCGGCGAACAGTCCGCCCGCGCTCTTCGGCGGCGCGACGCCGAGATGGCGGTAGGCGGCGAGAGTCGCGACGCGACCGCGCGGCGTGCGCTGCAGGAAGCCCTGCTGGATGAGGAAGGGCTCGATCACGTCCTCGATCGTGTCGCGCTCCTCGCCGATTGCGGCGGCCACGTTGTCGAGGCCGACCGGCCCGCCGTCGAAGCGGTGGATCACGGCTTCGAGGAGCTTTCTGTCCATGATGTCCAGGCCGTGCAGGTCGACGTCGAGCATGACCAGGGCGCGGTCGGCCAGCGCCTTGTTGATCTGGCCGCTTCCCTTCATGTCGGCGAAGTCGCGGACGCGGCGCAGCAGCCGGTTGGCGATGCGCGGCGTGCCGCGCGAGCGGCGCGCGATCTCGAAGCCGCCGGCGTCGTCGAGCGGCACCTTGAGCAGCCCCGCCGAGCGGCGAACGATCGTCGCGAGTTCTTCGGCCGAGTAGAACTCGAGCCGGGCGACGATCCCGAAGCGGTCGCGCAACGGGTTGGTGAGCATGCCGGCGCGCGTCGTCGCGCCGACCAGCGTGAACGGCTGCAGCTCGAGCTTGATCGAGCGCGCCGCCGGGCCTTCGCCGATCATGATGTCGATCTGGTAGTCCTCGAGCGCCGGGTAGAGGATCTCCTCGACGATCGGCGAGAGGCGATGGATCTCGTCGATGAAGAGGACGTCGTTCTTCTCGAGGTTGGTGAGGAGCGCGGCCAGGTCCTTCGGCTTTTCGAGCACCGGGCCGGAGGTCGAGCGCAGGTTGACGCCGAGCTCGGTGGCGATGATGTGCGAAAGCGTCGTCTTGCCGAGGCCGGGCGGGCCGAACAGCAGCACGTGGTCCATCGCCTCGCGGCGCATGCGGGCCGCACCGATGAAGATCTCGAGCTGCTCGCGTATCTTCGCCTGGCCGACGTATTCGGCCAGCCCCTTCGGGCGCAAGGCGCGCTCGACCGCTTCCTCGTTCGGCGAGCCGGGAACCGCGCTGACGACGCGGGCGCCGCCGCCGCCCGGCGGCGGCGACGCGAACTCGTCGGTCTGGATGCTCATGGGGCGATTATCGGCAGGTAGACTCGATCGGATGAAGACTCGCTCCGCCTTTCCCGTGCGTCGTCGGCTCGCGCTGGGCGCCGCGCTCGCTGCGTTTTCGCTCGGCGCCGCCTTTGCGCACGGCGCATCGGTCGGCGCGGTGGAGATCACGCATCCGTTCGCGACGCCGAGCCTGCCCGGCGCGACCACCGGGGCCGCCTACTTCGCGACGCTCGAGAACAAGGGGGCGAGTCCCGACCAGCTCGTTCGGGCGGCGACGCCGGTGGCGGCGAGTGTCGAGATGCACACGATGAGCATCGACGCGCAGGGCGTGATGCGCATGCGCGAGGTCGACGCCATCGCGCTCGCGCCCCACACGGCGATCAGAATGCGGCCGGGCGCCGGCTTTCATCTGATGCTCGTCGGCCTGAAGCAGCCCTTGAAGGAAGGCGACACGTTCCCGATGGCGCTGCAGTTCGAGCGCGCCGGCAAGGTCGACGTGGAGGTCGTCGTGCAGACGCCGCGTGCCTCGGGCGCTCCGGCCGACATGCACTCGCACTGAGGCCGCGATCCGCGCTATTTCGCGAGCGCGCGCAGGGCCAGCTTGATGCCGGCGGCGACGTCGCTGTCGGCGGGCAGCGTCTTCAGTGCCGCCGCCGCTTCGCGGTCGCTGTAGCCGAGGGCGACGAGCGCCTGCAGGATGTCGGCATGCGCGCTCGAAGCGACGCTCGCCGGCGCGCTGATTACGTCGGCGAGCTTGCCTTTCAGCTCGAGGAGGAGCCGCTCGGCCGTCTTCTTGCCGATGCCCGGAACCTTGATGAGGCGGCCGCTCTCCTGCAGGCTCACGGCGCGCGCGAGCTCGTCGACCGAGAGGCCCGAGAGGATCGACAGCGCCGTACGCGGGCCGACACCGGAGATCTTGACGAGGAGGCGAAAGGTCGCACGCTCTTCGTGCGTGAGGAAGCCGAACAGCACCTGCGCGTCCTCGCGGACGACGAAGTGGGTGAGCAGCGTCACCGTCTCGCCGAGCGCGGGCAAGTTGTAGAAGCTCGACATCGGCACGTCGACCTCGTAGCCGACGCCGCGCACGTCGATAAGGAGCTGCGGCGGCGATTTCTCCGCGATGGTGCCGATGAGACGTCCGATCATGGCGGGCATTATCCGAGGGCCCGGCTTTCGCTTGCCGATCTCGAGTGCGACACACGACGTGCGACGTGCGACGTGCGCGTGACCTGCGACCTGCGGTGCGAGGCTCAGGCACAGGGTGGTCAGCCGGGCGCTTAGCTGCGGCGCCCTCCGCTGCGCTCCGGGTCCCCTGCGCTTCTCGCTCCGCGGCGGCGGCTGCGATGCCACCGTTGCGGCGCCTGGCATTTCCTCACGCGCAGCATCGAGCCGGCGCCGCAACATCATGACTTCTCGCCGGTCCGCCGCCTGCGGCAGCGGACTGCCCGCCGCTGCGCTGCGATGCTCGGCGCTCGCAGATGCGCACCCGACCGGCCGCCCTGCGCCTGAGCCCGAACCGAAGTCGCGTGCGAAGAATTTCCAGAGCGACTGGCGGCAGCGCCGGGCGTGCCCCGGTCGCGGGCTGTCGGGAGCGCCGAGCAGCGCAGGGAAGTCGGGCCGCAGGACCGACCGCGAGCGTCCTGCCCGCGACCGGGGTACGCCCGGCGCTGCCTTCGCTCGGTGGCACAGGCTGTCGCTTGGCGATACATACACCGCTGCCGTCTATGTCGCTGCCGTCGCTCGGCAGCAGACCCGGCGTTCGTTGCGGTCGCTGCGCGGGTCGCATCAATACACTAGCGGCACCTCTTTGCGACCGCTTCGTGATCCTTCGCCACGCCTTCATCCCGCCCGACAACGCGCGCCTCGCCAACCTGGCGGGCAGCCTCGACGAGCACTTGCGCACGATCGCGGCCGCCTTCGACGTGAAGATGCACAGGCGCAACGAGTCGTTCCGCGTCGAAGGCGCGAAGGCCAACGCCGAGCGTGCCGTGGCCTTGCTGCAGCAGCTCTACGGCCGCGCCGCGCGGCCGATCGGCGCCGAGGAGCTCGAGCTCGCGATCCTCGAAGCGATGGCCGACGACGGCGCGCGCGGTGAGAGCACCGCGCCTCTCGGCAACGCGTCGCGGCGAAGCGTTCCAGCCGCAGAAGTCGATCTGCGCCTGCGCACGCGGCGCAGCGACCTGGCGGCGCGAACGCCGAACCAGGTCGCCTACCTGCGCGCAATCCTCGGCCACGACATCACCTTCGGCATCGGCCCGGCCGGCACCGGCAAGACCTACCTCGCCGTCGCCTGCGCCGTCGACGCGCTCGAGCGCAACGCCGTGCAGCGCATCATCCTGACGCGGCCGGCGGTCGAGGCCGGCGAGCGGCTCGGCTTCCTGCCCGGCGATTTGGCGCAGAAGGTCGATCCGTATCTGCGCCCGCTCTACGACGCGCTCTACGAGCTGATGGGGCTCGATCGCGTCGGCAAGGCGTTCGAGAAGGCGACGCTCGAGGTCGCGCCGCTCGCCTTCATGCGCGGGCGCACGCTCAACCACGCCTTCGTCATCCTCGACGAAGCGCAGAACACGACGCCCGAGCAGATGAAGATGTTCCTGACGCGCGTCGGCTTCGGCTCGAAGGCCGTCGTCACCGGCGACGTGAGCCAGATCGACCTTCCCAAGGGAACGGACTCGGGCCTGGTCGAGGCGGAGCGCATCCTGCGCAAGGTCGAAGGCATCGCGACGACGCACTTCACCTCGGCCGACGTGGTCCGGCATCCGCTGGTCGCAAGGATCGTCGAAGCGTATGGGCGCGCCGACAAGGACAAGCGCTGACGCGATGTGCCGCTCGAATGAATTCCAGAGCGCCGCGCAAGCGCCGGGCGGGCCCGGACGGAGTGAATAAGAATTCCCTGAACGGAGCTCGGGCCCGCCTGCCCCTGCCGCGCCGCGCCCGACTCGGCAGGAACGAGCCGATCCGGATCAGCGCTTTTCTTTGTCCGCCCGGCCATAAGCCTCCACGATCCTCGCCACCAGCGGATGG
>DATMGW010000378.1:0-4035 GCA_035555295.1 Caldimonas sp. | reverse complement strand
CGCAGATGCGCAGTTCGCCCGCCGTCGGCCGATCGAGCAGGCCGACGATGTTGAGCAAGGTGCTCTTGCCCGATCCCGACGGACCCATCACGGCGCAGAACTCGCCGCGCTCGAGCCGGAGGTCGATGCCGTGCAACACCTCGGTCTCGGCCGGCAGCCCGACGTTGAAAGCCTTGCGCACGCCGCGCATGTCGACGACCGGCTCAGCCACGGATCGCCACCACGGGGTCGAGCCGCGCCGCGCGCAAGGCCGGCGCGAAAGCGGCGACCAGGCCCGTCAACGTCGCGAGGACGACAGCTGCGGCGAAGAGCACGGGATCGATGACGAGCGGAAACAGCGGCGTGCCGTCCGGATTGCGCGCGTAGCGCTGCCAGAGCACGAGAGCGGCGACGCCCATCGCCGAGCCGACGAGCGAGCCGCCGAGGGCGAGCAGCCCGCCCTGGAGCAGGAAGACGCGCAGGATCTGGCCGCGCGAGATGCCCATCGCGCGCAGGATGCCGATCTCGCGGGACTTCTGCACGACCGAGACGACGAGCACGCTGGCGATGCCGAATGCGACAGACAGGCCGACAAAGAAGCGGATCGTCGTGTTCGCCGTCGTCTGCGCCTGCACGGCGCTGAAGAACTGGGCGTTGGTCGCGATCCAGCTGTCGGCCTCGACACCGGTCGCGGCCGTGATGCGGCGAGCGACGACCTCGGCGCCGTAGACGTCCTTGACCGTGACGTCGATCGCCGAGACGCCGCCGACGAGGCCGAGCAGGCTTTGCGCGGTGTGCAGCGCGACGTAGGTCGTGCGCTGGTTGGCACCCTTGTTGCCGAGGTCGAAGATCCCCGTCACCGTCAGCGTGTTGTCGCCGCCCAGCGCCGACGAGACGCGCAGCTTGTCGCCGACGCTCACGCCGATGTCGGTGGCCAGATCGGTGCCGATCAGAATGTCGGTGCCGGTCAGCCGGGTCGTTCCGCGCACGATCTTCTCCGGCAGCGCGACGATGCGGAAGTAGAGCTCGGGGTCGATGCCGACGAGGGTGACGGCGCGGCTCGCGTTGCCGCGCACGACGAGTGCCGAGCCGGCGGCCTCCGGCGAGACGGTCGAGACTTCGGGCAGGGCCCGGATCTGCGCAGCGATCGCCTGCCACTGGTCGATCGACTTCAGCCGCTGCAGCGGCGCCTGGACGATCGCATCGTCGAGCTCTCCAGCCGGCGGCGTCCGCAGCACCCGCGCGACTTCCTTCGGCGGCAGAAGCTGGATGTGCGCCTGCGCCGTCAGGACGCGACGCACGAAGTTGCTCTGCAGGCCGGCGAGCAGGGCCGACATGAAGACGATGACGGCGACGCCGATCGAGATACCGCAAACGATGAACATCGTCTGCATGCGACCCTCGCGGAGAAAGCGCAGGCCGACGATCCACTCGAAGGGAAGCCAGGACTTCACGCGATCGGCCGGGCCGCAGCGCGGCGCTCCTCAGGGCGCCACACCGGCGCGCAAGGGCCGCAGCCGCTGGCCGGCGCCGATATCCGACGAAGCGGCCGATACGACCAGATCGCCGCTCTTCAACCCGTCGAGAACCTCGCTCGAGCCGCCGCTGTGCAAGCCGAGGCGCAGATCCTGGCGCTGCACCCGCCCGCCCTCGACCTTGAGCACCCAGGGCCGCATCGTTTGCAGGTCGTGGACGGAATCCGTCGGGACGAGAACCGCGCCCGGTCGGGTCGCGACCTGGATATCGACCGAGACCGTCATGTCCTGTCGCAGATAGTCGGGAGGCGTGGCGACGTCGAACTTGACCTCGACCGATCCCCGTTGCACATCGACACCCGGGTTGATATAGGCGACGGTAGCGGCAAAGCGCCGGTCCGCATAAGCGTCGGCCGAAGCCAGGGCCGATTGGCCGAGGGCGAGGAGCTGCAGGTTCTTCTCGTCGATCTGCACGACGAGCTGCGTCGCTCCCGCTGGCGAGAGCACCATCAGAGCCTTGCCCGGCTGGACCACGTCGCCGGGCTCGACCTCGCGGTCGATCAGCGTCCCCGCGACGGGCGCGGCGAGCGTCGTGTAGCCGAGCCGCGAATGGGCCGCATCGGCGCTCGCGCGAGCCTGCGCCAGTGCCGCCGCAGCGACCGCGAAGTCGCTGCCACCCGGCTTGGCCGTGTCGAGCTGGCTTCGCGTCGCGCGCAGCTGCGCCTCGCTCAGGTCGACGGTCTTCTGCGTGTCGTCGAGCGCCGCCTGGCCGATGAAGCCCTGCGCGAAGAGATCGGCGTTGCGACGCAACTGCGCGCGGGCGTTGTCGACGTTGACCTGGGCCTGGCGCAACGCCTGCTCCGCCACCGGCGCCTGCACTTCGCCCATCTGCCGCAGACGCGCCTGTGCCTGCGCGACGGCCAGGTCGGCAGCAACCGCGGCGGCCTTCGCTTCGGAGTTCTCGAGCTCGACGAGGATCTGTCCGGCGGCGACGTTCTGCCCTTCGGCAACGGGAACGCGAGCGACGACGCCGACGATCTGCGTGCCGATGGAGATCCGATGCGGCGCCTCGACGTGGCCGCTGGCGACGACGGATTGCCCGAAGTCGCGCTGGATCACCGTCGTGACCGGAACCTGCGGACCGAGCAGCAGTCGCGGCCCGAACCAGATGCCCGCCAGCACCAGACAAACGACGGCCAGCGTCGTTCCCCGGTACGGCCTGACCGCGCTGACACCACGGCGCCAGAGCTTCGTCCCGTCTTCGCCGACGCCGACTCGACCGCAGCGACGCATGGTCCGAAGTCGGGTTGTCATGGTGGGGGCCGGGTTCGCGGATCGGGAGACGCGGGCGATGCCTTCAGGTGGGCGAAGTCGCCGGCTCAGTGTCGGCACCAATGCGGACCCTGTCGTTGACCCCGGTCGATTGCGCGCCCTGCCCCGTCACGCCCGTCGAGCGTGCTCCGTCGCGTGCTCGCGCTCGGACTGGCAGCGCCCGCAGCGCAGCGCAGCGGGCCGCACGAGCAGGCGCTGCAAGGCGATCGGCTCGCCGCAACCGGCGCAGTCGCCATAGGTTCCGGAATCGAGGCGATGCAGCGCCGCCTCGACTTCGATCAACTCGTCGCGGTCGCGCTGCTCCTGGGCACTGTCCACCTCGGTCCGCTGGCGCACCCCGGCCTCCTCCTTGCGGTCGATCACATCGCGAGTGGCGGCGCCGGCCGAATCGCGCCGCTCCTGCTCGGCAGCGTGGATGTCGGCGCGCAATTCCGCGAGACGATAGGTCAGCAGATCGCGCAGCGTCTTCAGATGAGCTTGCGTGGGAAGGTCCATGAGGAGGCACCGGTAGGCATCGACGATTCTGGGGCGCATGACGCCGCGGCAATTGACGGGCGTCAACCCGGAGCGGCGCGACGCCGCCGGCAGGCCCGGCGAGCCTGCCTCTTGACCGAGGTCAAGGCGTGCGGGCGCGAAGCTGAGCATCCTCTGCTTGCGGCGACTCGGCGCCGCGGCGGTCCCGGCCGCGAGAAATCGATCAGAGGGAGGTCCCGCGACGAAGCGAATCCTGGCACTCTGTGTGGCGGCACTGCGCGGCCGCAGCGGCACGCGCCACGGCAGCGAAGATCGCGACGACCTGCTGCAACGACTGCGCGAAGCCGGTCTGTAGACGCCATGACGACCTTCCACGCCCTTGCGCACGGCGCCCATCGCTCGCCCAGACCGCGGCGTTTCAAGGCAGTTCCCGGGTCAGTCCCCGCGGTTCGCACCCTGACACAGCCCTCCGCGCAACCAGGCAATGCGACGCCCGCGGAGCACGAGTTCTACGCCGAGGTCTGCGACCAGCTCGAGCGCATCGGGCAGGTCGTGGT
Source organism: Caldimonas sp. (assembly GCA_035555295.1). Classification (GTDB taxonomy): domain Bacteria; phylum Pseudomonadota; class Gammaproteobacteria; order Burkholderiales; family Burkholderiaceae_C; genus Schlegelella_A. Next base: position 218 of record DATMGW010000378.1, on the reverse strand, counting down.
GACGGGCTCGGCCGCGGCGCTCGCCGACTTCCGCGACGACGTCGACAAGTACCAGCCGCAGTCCGCATCGCACATCGCCGCTTACGACTCAGTCGACCATCCGAACGAGGCGCAGCTGGCCGCGCTGGCGCGCAAGCACTTCGGCGTCGCGGTCAATCGGGCGCAGCGATCACGCGCTTGATCTTTCCGGTTCGTCCGCGCCGGAACGGCTGCCCGCT
>DATMGW010000377.1:0-10388 GCA_035555295.1 Caldimonas sp. | reverse complement strand
CTCCGCTGCACTCGGCCCTCGCGTAATTTGCGCGCCCGCGGAGCGGGCAAATTCGCGCACACTCATGCCCGATAGAAAGTTCGGCTTCGATACGCTCTGCCTGCACGCCGGCCAGATCCCCGACGCCGCGACCGGCGCGCGCGCCCTGCCGATCTACCAGACGACGAGCTTCGTCTTCGACAGCGCCGATCACGCGGCTAGCCTGTTCAACCTGCAGACCTTCGGCAACGTCTACTCGCGCCTATCGAACCCGACCGTCGCGGCGCTCGAGGAGCGCGTCGCCGCGCTCGAGGGCGGGCGTGCCGCACTCGCTTCGGCCAGCGGCATGGCGGCCGAGGCGATCGCCTTGCTGACGTTGCTCGATCACGGCGACCACGTCGTCGCCGCCGGCGCGCTCTACGGCGGCACCGTGAGCATGCTGGCCGTCAACCTCGAGCGGCTCGGCATCACGACAAGCTTCGTCGACGCGTCGTCGGCCGACGCGTTCGCGGCGGCGATGCGGCCGAACACGCGCGCCGTCTTCGCCGAGAGCATCGGCAATCCGAGCCTGTCGGTCCTCGACATCGCTGCCGTCGCCGAGGTCGCGCACGCGCACGGCGTTCCCCTCGTCGTCGACAACACGGTGCCGTCGCCGTTCCTTTGCAATCCGCTTCGCTTCGGCGCCGACATCGTCGTCCACTCGGCGACCAAGTACCTCGGCGGGCACGGCACGACGCTCGCCGGCGTCATGGTCGAAAGCGGCCGCTTTCCCTGGGACAACGGCAAGTTCCCGGGAATGACCGAACCTTCGCGCGGCTACCACGGCGTCAAGTTCTTCGAGACCTTCGGCGACTTCGGCTTCACGATGCGCGCACGCATGGAGACACTGCGGGTCTACGGCGCCGCGCTGTCGCCGATGAGTGCGTGGCAGATCCTCCAAGGCGTCGAGACGTTGCCGCTGCGCATGGAGCGGCACTGCGCCAACGCGCTCGCCGTCGCCCGCTTCCTGGGCGCGCACAAGCGCGTGCGCTGGGTCAAGTACCCGGGCCTCGAAGACGATCCGCAGCACCCGCTCGTCGCCCGGCAGATGCGCAGCGTCGACGGCCGGCCCGGCGCGTCGGGGCTGCTCGCCTTCGGCGTCGAGGGCGGGTTGCCCGCCGGCGTGAAGTTCATCGAGGCCGCGAGGTTCATGAGCCATCTCGCCAACATCGGCGACACGCGGACGCTCGTCATCCATCCGGCGTCGACGACGCACCGCCAGCTCGACGAAGCGCAGCAGCTCGCCGCCGGCGTCAGGCCCGACATGGTCCGCATCTCGGTCGGCCTCGAGCACGTCGACGACATCCTGTGGGACATCGACCAGGCGCTCGCCGCCGCCGCGGACTGAGGGCGGGTCGTCCGTCGAGCCGATGATCGCTCGCGCCGGGAACACCTGGGTCGCTCCGAGCGAAGACCGCAGGCTCAAGGTCGCGGGACTCCTCCTGCTTGCCTGCGCCGCAGGCGCGGCGACGTTCGTCATCAACCACACGAGTGTCGAGTGGCCGCTGCCGGTCGACCGCTTCCTTCTCTACGCCGCCGTCTCGGTGCTGGGCGTCAACCTCTTCGCGGCCGGGCTCCTCGTCCTCGCCGCCGGCTGCGGATCGACTCGCTCGCTGCGCAATCCGGGTCGGCGCCGTGCGATCGCGCTACAGATCGCGCTGGCGAACGTGCTGACGCCGGCCTTGCTCTACGCGACCATCGTCGACAACCCGACCGCCGAATCGGCGCTCGAAGCGAGCGGCTGGGATATCGCAGGCGGGCTCGTCGCCTATGCGCTCGTCTTCATCGCCTGGCGCCTGTGGCGCTGCAGCCGACGCTACGACGCGGTCAGCGCCGACGAGGCAATGGCCCTCGATCCGCGGCCGCCGGTGCTCTACCTGCGCTCGTTCCACGATGACGACATCGCCCTCATCGACGACGGCGGCTCGGCGGTCACGCGCCACGTCATGCAGGCGATCAGCCCGCCTTCGCCGGAGCAGGAGATCGCCGACATCCTCAGGCGCGTCGGCCCCGTCGTCGCCATCGGCAAGCCGGGTGAGCCGCTGCCGCAGCTCGGCGCGGCGCGCCTGTACGTCCCGAACGATCAGTGGCAGGGCAAAGTCATCGAGCTGATGTCGGTCGCGCGCCTCGTCGTCGTTCGCCTCGGCAGCTCGGCCGGTGTGCTCTGGGAAGTCGAGCAGGCTCTCGCGAACCTGCCGCGGCAGCGCCTCGTCCTCGCCGTGCTCGGCGGCTCGGCGGTCGCGCCTGAGCTCGTCGCGCGCCTGAGCGCGGCGCTCGGGCCGAGCTTCGCCGCCGCGCTCCCGCAGCCGCCTCCGCGCGGCTGGAAATCGATGCTCTTCAAGGACCCGCGCCGCCGCATCGGCGGGCTCGTCTGCTTCGGCGCCGACGGCTCGGCCCACGCCGTTCCGGTACGCAGCTGGCCGATCGCCGTACGCGATCTCGTCTACGCGGCGTTGCTGCGGCCGTCCGCCGCGCCGCTGCGATCGGCGTTCAGGCGCGTCTTCGCCGACACCGGAATGAAGAGCTTCGCCTCGCGACGCCCGTCGCGCGCGGTCGCCGTGCTGCTCGCCGCACTGATCGGCTGGAGCGGGGCGCAGTGGTTCTATCTCGGCAACCGGCGGCGCGGCGCGCTCTACGCGCTGCTCTTCATCGTGTCGTACTTCTTCTCGGTCGTTGACGCGCTCCGCTTCATCTGGGTCGACCGCCAGGAGTTCGACGCCCGCTTCGTCGCCGCCCGGCTCGGCGCAGCGCGCGCGTAACATGGTCGCCGCACTCGAGCCGGCCCACCGACCATGAACATCTACGAGCAAGACCTCGGCAAGACCGGCGCGAATTACGTCGCGCTGTCGCCGGTGAGCTTCGTCGAGCGCAGCGCCGAGGTGTTCGGCGACCTCGAGGCCGTCGTCCACGGCTCGCGCCGCTATTCCTGGCGCGAGACGCGCGAGCGCGCCGCGCGCCTCGCGGCCGCGCTCGCGGCGCTCGGCGTCGGTCGCGGCACCACGGTCAGCGCGATGCTGCACAACACGCCCGAGATGGTCGAGGCGCACTACGCCGTCCCGGCGCTGAACGCCGTCCTCAACACCCTGAACACCCGCCTCGACGCGCCGCTCGTCGCCTGGCAGATGAACCACTGCGAGACGGCCGTGCTGCTGACCGACCGCGAGCTGGCGCCGGTCATGAAGGAGGCGCTGCGCCTGCTGCGCGAGGAGCACGGCCGCACGCCGGTCGTCATCGACGTCTGCGACAGCGAGTTCGCCGGCGCCGGCGAGCGCGTCGGCACGCACGAGTACGAGGCGCTGCTCGCCGCGCACGCGCCGATCGAACGCCTCGGCGGCCCGGCCGACGAGTGGGACGCGATCGCCGTCTCCTACACGTCGGGAACGACGGGCGACCCGAAGGGCGTCGTCACGCATCACCGTGGCGCGTATCTGAACGCGGTGTGCAACGCGGCGACGTGGACGATGCCGCACTTCCCGCGCTACCTGTGGACGCTGCCGATGTTCCACTGCAACGGCTGGTGCTTCCCGTGGACGGTGGCGTTGCTCGGCGGCACGCACGTCTGCCTGCGCCGGGTCGACGCGCAAGCGATCTTCGACGCGATCCGGCGCGAGCGCGTCGATCACTACTGTGCGGCGCCGATCGTCCACAACCTGCTCATCGCCGCGCCCGAGGCGATCCGCGCCGGCATCACGCAGAAGGTCAGGGCGATGGTCGCCGGTGCGGCGCCGCCGGCGGCGATGATCGAAGGCATGGCGCGGATCGGCTTCGACATCACCCACGTCTACGGGCTGACCGAGGTCTACGGGCCGGCATCGGTCGCGGTCAAGCGCGAATCGTGGGCCTGGCAGTCGCTTTCCGAGCAGACGCGGCTGAACGGCCGCCAGGGCGTTCGCTACGCGCTCGAGGAAGGCATGACGGTGCGCAACGCGGAGACGCTGCGCGAAGTTCCCGCCGACGGCCAGACCATGGGCGAGATCATGTTTCGCGGCAACATCGTCATGAGCGGCTACCTGAAGAACCCGAAGGCGACCGACGCGTCGTTCGCCGGCGGCTGGTTCCACACCGGGGACCTCGCCGTGCTCGAGCCCGATCGCTACGTCAAGATCAAGGATCGCAGCAAGGACATCATCATCTCGGGCGGCGAGAACATCAGCTCGCTGGAGGTCGAGGACGCGCTCTATCGCCACCCGGCCGTGCTGGCGTGCGCGGTCGTCGCCCGGCCCGATCCGAAATGGGGCGAGACGCCGGTCGCCTTCGTCGAGACCAAGCCGGGCGAGCAGCCCGCGGCGAGCGAGCTGATCGCGCATTGCCGGCAGCTGCTGGCCGCATACAAGGTGCCGCGCGAGATTCGCTTCGAGCCGATCCCGAAGACCTCGACCGGCAAGATCCAGAAGTTCCAGCTGCGCGAGAAAGCGCGCTCCGCCGACGCGATCGACGAGGAGAAGCGATGAACCACCCGCAGGCGATCGCCGTTGCCGTACCCTTCGTTCGCAGCGAGCGCGACGGCCGCGGCGTCGTCACCCTGACGCTCGACCGGCCCGCCTCGTTCAACGCGCTGAGCGCGGGCATGCTCGCCGCGCTGCAAAGCGAGCTCGACCGCATCGCCGTCGACGAGGCGGCGCGCGTCGTCGTCCTCGGCGCGGCGGGCAAGGCGTTTTGCGCCGGACACGATCTCAAGGAGATGCGCGCCGAGCCGTCGCAGGCGTACTACGAGATGCTGTTCGCGCAGTGCGCGCGTGTGATGCTGGCGATACAGCGCTTGCCGGTCCCGGTGATCGCCCGGGTCCAGGGTATCGCCACCGCGGCCGGCTGCCAGCTCGTCGCCGCGTGCGACCTCGCGGTCGCCGTGAGCACGGCGCGCTTTGCGGTCAGCGGCGTCAACCTGGGCCTATTCTGCTCGTCGCCGAGCGTCGCACTGTCGCGCAACCTCCTGCGCAAGCCCGCGTTCGAGATGCTCGTGACGGGCGACTTCATCTCCGCCGACGAAGCGAAGACGAGGGGCCTGGTCAATCGAGTCGTCGGGACCGACGCGCTCGATGCCGAAGTCGAGTCGCTGGTCGCATCCATCGTCGCCAAACCGAGGGTCGCGATCGCCATGGGCAAGCGCCTCTTCTATCGCCAGCTCGAGTCGGGCGTCGACGCCGCATACGAGGAAGCCGGCAAGACGATGGCGTGCAACATGATGGACGCCGCCACGCTCGAGGGCGTGCAGGCCTTCATCGACAAGCGCAAGCCCGACTGGCCCGCCTGACCGGGGCATGGCGGGGTTGTCCGGACAACCTTCGCTAATCCCGGATTGAGAGTTGCTTCGCCTTCCGGTATGGTTTTTCGGCGGTTTCGAGATCGCCGTTGCACCCTTTCGCCCCGAGGAGGAGCAAGACATGATGAGAAAGACGATCGCCGGCATCATCGCCGGCTGCGCCCTGGCTTTCGCCGGGCAGGCGCTGGCCCAGGAAAAGCTCACCGTCTGGTGGGTCAAGGGCTTCTACAAGTCCGAAGATGACGCGCTGTTCGAGGCGATCAAGAAGTTCGAGGCGAAGAGCGGCGTCAAGGTCGAGCTGTCGCAATACCCGATCCAGGACATGATCCCGAAGACAGTGGCCGCGCTCGACGCCGGCTCACCGCCCGACGTCGCCTACGCCGACGTCTACGACTTCCAGGTCACCGGCAAGTGGGCCTTCGACGGCAAGCTCGCCGACATCAGCGACGTGCTGGCGCCGATGAAGGGCCGCTTCCTGCCGAACACGATCGAGACGACCTACCTGTGGGACGACAAGACCAAGAAACGCGCCTACTACGCCTTCCCCCTCAAGCAGCAGACGATGCACATCGAGATCTGGCTCGACATGCTGAACCAGGCAGGCTTCAAGGAAAGCGATATCCCGACCAAGTGGAGCGACTACTGGTCGTTCTGGTGCGACAAGGTGCAGCCGGCGTCGCGGCAGAAGACCGGGCAGCGCACGTTCGGCATCGGCGTGCCGATGGGCGTCGACTCGAGCGACTCGTTCTACTCGTTCCTCACCTTCATGGACGCGTACAACGTCAGATTAGTCGACGACAACGGCAAGCTCCTCGTTGACGATCCGAAGGTCCACGCCGGCCTGGTGGCGGCGATGAAGGACTACGTCGAGCCCTATATCAAGGGCTGCACGCCGCCGTCGTCGACGAGCTGGAAGGATCCCGACAACAACGTCGCCTTCCACAACAAGACGACGGTGATGACACACAACGCGACGATCTCGATTGCCGCCAAGTGGCTCGATGACGCCAACAACGAGGCGCTCAGCGCCGAGCAGCGCGCGACGGCGAAGAAGAACTACTACGAGCTGATCCGCACCGCGGGATTCCCGAACAAGCCCGATGGTTCGAAGATGGTCTATCGCGCCGCCGTCAAGACCGGCGTCGTCTTCGAGGCGGCGAAGAACAAGGCGCGGGCCAAGGAGTTCGTCGCCTTCCTGCTCCAGGATGAGAACCTCACGCCGTACGTCGAGGGCGCGCTCGGTCGCTGGTTCCCCGTGATGTCGGCGCCGACCAAGAGCCCGTTCTGGCAGGCCGACCCGCACCGTCGCTCGGTCTACAACCAGTTCGGCGCCGGCACGGTGACGTTCGAATTCACGAAGAACTACAAGTTCACGATCGTCAACAACGAGAACGTATGGGCGAAGGGGATGAACCGGATCGTCAACGACCACGTCTCGGTCGACCAGGCGGTAACCGAGATGATCGCCCGCATCAAGGCGATCGCGGGCTAGGGTCGGCGGACGGGAGCCGGCGTGTCGACCCTGGCCCTCGGCAGCGCCGGCACGACAGAGCCTGTCGGGCCGGCGAAGCGGCGTCTGTCGCCGTGGCAGAAGTGGGGGTTGATTCTCGTCACCCCCTACGTCGTCGTCTTCGCCGTCTTCGTCCTCTTTCCGGTCGGCTACGGCCTCTGGCTGGCGCGCCACCCGTCGAGCTACGTCAGGCTGGCCGACGACCCGGTCTTCACGCGCACAGTCTTCAACACGCTCTTCTTCCTCGTCGTCGGCATCAACCTGAAGATGGCCGTCGCGCTGTTTCTTTCGGGCTTTTTCGTTCGCACGCGCTGGTGGATCAAGGCGCTGTCACTGCTCTTCATCCTGCCCTGGGCGGTGCCATCGATCCCGACCATCCTGTCGATCCGTTTCATGCTCAACCCGGAGTGGGGCATCGTCAACTCGACGATCTTTCGCCTGACCGGTGCCGACGGCCCGAACTGGCTCAACAACCCTCAGCTCGCGCTCTCGCTCGCCATCCTCGTCCACATCTGGAAGTCGCTGCCGTTCTGGACGCTGATCCTCGTCGCCGGGCGAATGGCGATCCCCGGCGAGATGTACGAGGCGGCGTCGGTCGACGGCGCGACGACGTGGCAGAAGTTCCGCTTCATCACCTGGCCTTCGCTGCGCACGCTCTATCTCACGTCGAGCATCCTGTCGATGATCTGGACGCTCGGCGACTTCAACAGCGTCTATCTGCTGACCGGCGGGCAGCCCGCCGATCAGACGCACGTGCTCGCCACGCTCGGACTGCGCTACCTGCGCCTCGATCAGGTCGATCTCTCGATGGCGACGGTCGTCTGCGCCTTGCCGCTCATCATTCCGCTCGTCTGGTTCATGATGAAGCGGCTGTCGCGATGAGAAACGCCGTCGCATGAGCGCGTGGACCCTGCGCAAGGTCAGCGGCGAGGCCAAGCTGCTCCTGATCGGCATTCCGGTCGCGATCTGGACGCTGCTGCCGATCTATCACCTGGTGCTGTTCGCCCTGTCGCCGCGCGAGCAGGCGGTCTCGGGCAAGCTCTGGCCGGACCACCCGACGCTGCACAACTTCTCGATGGTGTTCCACGAGCAGCACCATTACCTCAGCCACTTCTGGCTGCAGTTGTGGAATTCGCTGCTCATCGCCGTCGCGGTCGGCGCGATCACCCTGTTCGTCGCCACGTCGGCAGCGTTCGCGATCAGCCGGCTGCGCGTCCGGGGCGGGCGGGCGATCATGAACCTGGCGCTCTTCACCTATTTCATTCCTGCGGCCTTTCTCGCCGTGCCGATGTACAAGACGATGAGCAGCTACGGCCTGCTCAACAGCCAGTGGTCGCTGATCCTGGCGATGGTCACGATCGCGACTCCGTACTCGATCTGGGTGCTCAAGCAGGCGTCCGACAAGCTGCCGCTCGAGCTCGACGAAGCGGCGCGCATCGACGGCGCGTCGCCGCTGCAGCTCTTTCGTCTCGTCTACCTGCCGCTCATGACGCCGTCGCTCGTCGCCGTCGGCACCTACGCGCTGCTTCTTGCGTGGAACGAGTACCTGTACGCCTTCCTGCTCCTCTCCGACGACCGGAGCACGACGCTGGGCGTCGCTCTCGGCAGCTTCCTGTCGGCCGACGACTCGCCGTGGGAGCTGTTGATGGCGACTGGCCTTCTCTACGCTTTGCCGCCGGCGGCGATCTACTACGCCTTCAAGCGCTACATGGTCTCCGGGCTCACGGCCGGCGCCGTGAAGAGCTGAAGCACGCGGCGAGGCGAGGGCGCAGCATGGCGTCGGTCCTGTTTCGCAATGTCGAGAAGACTTTCGGCGGCACCAAGGTCATCCACGGCATCTCCTTCGACATCGCCGACGGCGAGTTCACGGTCCTGGTCGGCCCTTCGGGATGCGGCAAGTCGACCCTGCTGCGCATGCTCGCCGGGCTCGAGGAGATCAGCGGCGGGACGATCGCGATCGACGGCCAGGTCGTCAACGACGTCGAGTCGAAGGACCGCGACATCGCCATGGTGTTCCAGAGCTACGCGCTCTATCCGCACATGACGGTCGCCGACAACATGGGCTTCAGCCTGAAGCTGCGCAAGGCCGACGCCAAACTCACAGCCGATCGCGTCGCGCACGCGGCGAAGATTCTCAACCTCGGCCCCTATCTCGAGCGCTTCCCGCGCGAGCTCTCGGGCGGGCAGCGACAGCGCGTGGCGATGGGTCGCGCCATCGTCCGCGATCCCAAGGTCTTCCTCTTCGACGAGCCGCTGTCCAACCTCGACGCCAAGCTGCGCGTGGCGATGCGCGCCGAGATCAAGGCGCTGCACCAACGCCTGAAGACGACGACGGTCTACGTCACGCACGACCAGGTCGAGGCGATGACGATGGCCGACCGCATCGTCGTCATGCACGACGGTCGCATCGAGCAGATCGGCACGCCGCTCGAGCTCTACGACCGTCCGAACAACCTGTTCGTCGCCCAGTTCATCGGCTCGCCGGCGATGAACATCGTGCACGGCACGCTGCGCCGCAGCGCCGATGCCGCGTGGGTCGAGGCCGAGGGCGGCGCGCGCTGGCCGCTGCCGGCCAGCGTTTCGGCGAGCGACGGGCAGGCGGTCGCCTACGGCGTGCGCCCCGGGAGTCTGGCGCTCGGCGGCGGCGCCGCGGCGGTTCCCGCCGAAGTCATCGTCGTCGAGCCCACCGGCGCCGAGACGGAGCTGCTCGTGCGCGTCGGAGCGACACAGATCGTCGTCGTCATGCACGGACGGACCGACATCGGCCCGGGCGAGACGATCGCTCTCGACGTCGACCAGGCCTCGGTCCTTGTGTTCGATCCGGCGACAGGAGCGGCGATCCGGACCTGAAGACAGATCCGGTTACCGATGACACCGTGAACGATGGCACGGTGAAGATGCCCCGGCGACCGAGCGGACGCTCAAGCGCACACGCCGCGCAACCGATCTCTTAGGCTGGCGACGCAGCGTGCCGGCGTGCGCCACGTTCGCGCCGCCGTCCGATCGGGCCCGGTGGCCACGCAGCCGCTCTGGGGGTCCTTATGAAGTGCATCAGTCTCGTCGTCGGGGCGTTCGTCCTGGCCGCTCACGGCAGCGCGGCAGCATTGGGCGCTCCGTATTTCACCGAGCCGCACCTGTCGGCGACGCAGAAGGTTTCCTCGGCGACCGATTCACGCGCCTATCGTCTCGACGCGGCGCGCCACATCTACAGCGCCTACGCGCCGCGCATTTTCAAGGGCCGGCTGCCGCCGCTGATCCATGCCGTCGTCGTCGTCGAGACGACGGTCGACGGCAGCGGGCGCGCGCGCGACGTCCACGTCGTGCGCGGCCCGTCGCATGCGCCGGACGTGACCGAGGCGGTGCTCGAGATGATCCGCCGCGTCAGCCCGCTTCCGGCGCCGTCGAACGGCGCCGGCTTCAGGTTCACCGAGATCTGGCTCGTCACCAAGGACGGGCGCTTTCAGCTCGACGCCTTGACCGAAGGGCAGAACTGACGAGGCGCCCCGTCATCTTCGCGAAGCGAAGGATCCCTCTCCGCCAACCTACATCCCGGCGGAGAAGCCCCCGTCGACGTAGACGATCTGCCCGCAGACGTAGCTC
>DATMGW010000376.1:0-11421 GCA_035555295.1 Caldimonas sp. | reverse complement strand
GGCAAGCACGGCGTGGTGCGGCACCGGCGCGTCGCGCAGCCGGCGGGCGTGAGCGCTGCGCTCGGTCGGTGCCGAGCCGCGTTGCGCACCGACCCATTCGGCGAAGGCGGCAGGGTCGGTGGCCTGCCACTGGATGTCGAGTGGCGCGGCGACGGCACCCGGCGCAGCAGCCGGGTGCATCGGCCCAACCATCACGCGGGTGTCGTCGATGCGCTCCATGCCGAGCTCGGCGAGCCGGATGTCGAGGTCAGGCGGCTGCGAAAACGGCGTGATCCGGAAGCAGGCACGAAGGCGCGTACGTTCGTAGATTTCCAGGCAGCGCGCGATCCTCGCCTCGAGTCCGAGCCGCCCCGGCGCGACGGCTTGCACGCAACGCGCGCGCTTCGCCTTGCCCGGCGAAAAGCGAACGAGCCAGCCGTCGACCCACAGCTGTTCGCGCGGGGCGCTGGCGTTGATCCCGGCATCTTCGATGCGGATCAGCTGGGCCGGGTCGAGGCCATGGTTCATGTGGAGCCGTGCCGGGCGTCGATTCGGGCCGCCAGCTCGCGAGCGAACTCGAGAAAGGCGATCGCGCCTTTCGAGGCCGGGTCGAACACCAGGCCGGGCGTTCCATAGCTCGGCGCTTCGGCGAGGCGCACGTTGCGCGGAATGACCGTGTCGAAGACGCGATCGCCGAAATGTGCCTTCAGCTGCTCGCTCACCTGCGCCTGCAGAGTGATGCGGGCGTCGAACATGACGCGAAGAATGCCGATCACCTCGAGCGTGGGATTGATGTTGGCGTGGACCTGCTTGATCGTGTTGACGAGATCGCTCAGGCCTTCGAGGGCAAAGTACTCGCACTGCATCGGCACGATGACGCCATGGGCGCAGGCCAGGCCGTTCAGGGTGAGCAGGCTGAGGCTCGGAGGGCAGTCGATGAGAACGATGTCGTACTCGCCGTCGACGGCGGCGAGCGCAGCGTGCAGGCGCTTGTTGCGGCGCTCGAGGCCGACCAGCTCGATCTCCGCACCGGCCAGCTCGCGATTCGCGCCGACGACGTCGTAACCGCCTTTCGGGCTCGGTTGCCGTGTATCTGCCACCGAGGCGCCTTCCAGCAGCACGTCGTACACGCTCGGGTCGAGCGAGCGCTTGTCGACGCCGGAGCCCATCGTCGCGTTACCCTGCGGATCGAGGTCGACGAGCAGGACGCGGCGGCCGATCTGAACCAGTCCAGCGGCAAGGTTGACCGCCGTCGTCGTCTTGCCGACGCCGCCCTTCTGGTTCGCGATGCAGAAGATCCGGCTCATGTCAGAACCATGCCTTGCAGGACATTGAATGTAAGCGTGCGCACACTCTTATGCTTTCCTGTCAGCGGCAGGGCGCATCCAGACGAGGCAGCGCTCTCCGTCGACGCCGGGAACGACCAGATGTTCCACGTGAAACACCTCGACCGAGGAGGGCAACGCGGAGATTTCCGCCGTCGGCACCTTTCCCTTCAAGGCGAGCCAACATCCGTTGCTCTTCAGCAGCCTTGCGCTGAGGCCGGTGAAGTCAACCAGCGACGCGAAGGCCCGGCATGCGATCACGTCATAGCGCCCATCGGCGAGCGACTCGACGCGGACGTGCCTCGCAACGAGATTGTCGAGCCCCAGAGAAGCCGAAACCTGCTGCACGAAGGCTGCCTTCTTGCCGACGCTGTCGACGCAGGTGACGTGCAGCGTCGGATCCATCACTGCAAAGACCACGCCAGGCAGGCCGCCGCCGCTACCCACATCGAGGGCACGCGGCGAGGATCGCCCCGCGAGCTTGCGGCGCAAGGGCGCGACGGCGGCCAGGCAGTCGACGACATGATGGCTGAGCATGTGCTGAAGGTCCCGGATCGCCGTGAGGTTGTAAGTCCGATTCCAGCGCATCAGCAGCTCGACGAAATCGAGAAGCCGGGACGCCTGCTGCGGCGTCATCGGCAGATCCAGAGCTTGCGCGGCAGCCCCGAGGCAGGCGCGCAGTGGCGAGCGTGGGTCGCCAGCGTCGGGTTCGGCTTTCAAGCGCTCGCGCGAAGCGCCTCGGCCTCGTTTGCCGTGGGATCGTCGCGGCGCCGCATCTTCTTCAGGTAGACGAGCAGGAGCGAGATCGACGCAGGCGTCACGCCCGGCAGACGCGAAGCGCGACCGATCGTTTCCGGACGATGCCGGGCCAGGACCTGGCGCGCCTCGAACGACAGAGCGGGCACCGCGCCGTAGTCGATCGATTCGGGCAGTCGCGTCGTTTCCGCGCCCTCGAGGCGCAGGACCTGCTCGTGCTGCTTGTCGATGTAACCCGAATAGCGAGTCGCGATTTCGATCTGCTCGATCGCCTGGTCGGCGAGCGATCGGCCCAATTCATCTCGCAACGTGGCGCGGGAAACGTCGGCCGGGCCGCCGGCGGCGTGCCAGTGCCAGACATCGTCGAAGCCGACGCCCGGCCGGCGCAACAATTCGAGCAGCGCGTAGTCTCGGGTCAGCGTCGGTCGGCCGCCGCTCGTGGCCGATGGCCCGATCCGGGTGGTCTCCAGGCGCCTGGTTTCACGTGAAACCATCTCGCGCTTGCGTTGGAACATGCCCCAGCGAGCATTCGAAACCAGGCCCAGCCTGCGCCCGATCTCGGTCAGCCGAACGTCGGCGTTGTCCTCGCGAAGGAGCAGGCGGTGCTCGGCCCGGCTCGTGAACATGCGATACGGCTCGGTCACACCGCGCGTCACGAGGTCGTCGACGAGGACGCCCAGATACGCCTGGTCGCGCGACGCCACCCAAGGCGCTTCGCCACGGACTGCAAGCGCGGCATTGAGCCCGGCGTGCAGTCCCTGTGCCGCCGCTTCCTCGTAGCCGGTCGTGCCGTTGATCTGGCCCGCGAAAAACAGCCCGGCGATCGAACGCGTCTCGAAGCTGGCCCTGAGCGCGCGCGGGTCGAAGTAGTCGTACTCGATGGCGTAGCCGGGTCGAACGATATGAGCGCCTTCGAGGCCGACGATCGAGTGCACGGCCTCGAGTTGGACATGAAACGGCAACGAGGTCGAGATCCCGTTCGGGTAGACCTCGTGCGTCTCCAGCCCCTCGGGCTCGAGAAAGATCTGGTGCGACTCCTTGCCGGCGAAGCGATTCACCTTGTCTTCGATGCTCGGGCAGTAGCGCGGTCCGACCCCGTCGATCCGCCCTGTGAACATCGGGCTTTCGGCGAATCCCGAGCGGATGATCTCGTGCGTGCGAGCGTTGGTCTCGGTAATCCAGCACGACACCTGGCGCGGATGCCGCGAAGCGTTGCCGAGGAAACTGAAGACCGGAACGTCGACCTCCGGGTCGTCGCCGGCACCAGTCCCGTCGCCCGGTTGCTCGACCAGCCTCGCGTAGTCGATCGTTCGGCCGTCCAGGCGAGGCGGAGTCCCCGTCTTCAGCCGCCCCTGCGGCAGTTTCAGCTCCTTGAGCCGGGCCGACAGGGTCGCCGCAGGCGGGTCGCCGGCGCGGCCGCCGGGGTGGCTCTGCAGGCCGACGTGGATCCGGCCATCGAGAAAAGTGCCTGCCGTCAGAACCACCGCTGAGCATGAAAAGCGAATGCCCACTTGCGTGACAACGCCTGTCACTCGGCCTCCGACAACCGTCAGATCATCGCAAGCGCCTTGAAAAAGCGACAGGCTTGGCTGGTGCTCGAGGCGACGGCGGATGGCGGCCCGATAGAGTACCCGATCCGCCTGGGCTCGGGTGGCCCGAACGGCCGGCCCCTTGGACGCGTTGAGGATCCGGAAATGGATCCCCGCTTCGTCCGCAGCTTCTGCCATCGCGCCGCCCAGCGCATCGATCTCCTTGACGAGGTGCCCCTTGCCGATGCCACCGATCGACGGATTGCAACTCATCTGCCCCAGCGTCTCGAGCGAGTGCGTCAGCAGCAGCGTTTGCGCGCCCATGCGCGCCGAGGCGAGGGCAGCCTCGGTCCCGGCGTGACCGCCGCCGATGACGACGACGTCGAAGTGTTTGGAGTACGGCATGGCGCGCTCTGGCGAGCGGCCGATTGTATTTTTTCCGCCGTCGCCGCGGCGCACTCTCAGGATAGGCTGCCGGGCCGAAGCAGCATCTGCGTGTGGTCGATGCCGTCTTCCAGATACGGAACCCCGACGGCGAGAAAGCCGAATCCCGCGTAGAAGCCTTCGAGGCGCGTCTGCGCCGAAATGCGGATCGCCATGCCCGACCAGGCCGTCGCCGTGAGCGCGATGGCGCGCGCGACGACCTCGCGGCCGAGCCCGCGGCCGCGTCCCGCTCCCACCGTGATGACGCGGCCGATCGATGCCTCGTCGTACTTCGCGCCGGGATCGATGACGCGGGCGTAGGCGAGCGGCTCGCGCTGCTCGGGCGACCACGCCGCGAGATGAAAGGCGCACTCGTCGCAGCCGTCGGCATCGAGGTAGATGCATTGCTGCTCGAGGGCGAAGACGCGTTGCCGCGCCATGTAGATGTACTGCAGTTCGTGCAGGCCGAGGGCGTCGAAGCGCCGCCAGCGCCAGTCGAGCCTCGCGGCGTCGACCGGCGCGTTCACTTGAGCGCCGCGTGACGCAGCATGCGGGCGACGAAGGCGACGCCGGCCGCGGCGAGCAGCGCGCAGACGAACAGCGGAACGACGACCTCCGCGGCGCCCAGAGACTCGCCCTTGAGGACATGCGTCATCAGCGTGCTTTGCGCCAGTGCCGGAACCCAGAGGTGCCAGGGCGCTTCGCTGCCGAGGTTGAAGAAGCTGATGAGCGGCACCAGTGAGACGGCGAGAAGAACGATCGTCGCGCTCGCCTGCGCCTCCTTGAACGTCTTGCAGCGGATCGCCACGGCCATCAGGACGGCCGACAGCGCCGCCGCGAACGGCAGCAGCACGACGAGAAAAAGCAGCGCCTCGCGCAGCCCGTATTGAAACATCGCGGCCAGTGTGTCGCTTTGCAGCACCCACTGCCCGGGGAGGAAGCTGAACGAGCTGAGCACGGCGATCAGCATGCTCACCGAAGCGACCGCGCCCCACTTGCCGACGACGATCGCCCAGCGCTCGGCCGGGTTCATCAGCAAAGGCTCGAGCGAGCCGCGTTCGCGCTCGCCGGCGGTCGTGTCGAGGGCGGCATTGAGCGCTCCGTACAGCACCGCCATCAGGACGAAGTAGGGCAGGATGCCGGTGATGCGCGTCGCCCGCGTCTGCGGGCTCGCCAGGTCACGGCTCTCGACCTCGATCGGCTCGAGCAATTGCACCGCGACGCCGCGCAACGCCACGTTCAGGACGGCGCGCTCACGGCTGAAGCCGCCGAGCAGACGCTCGATACGCCCCGTGCTCGCCTCCGAGCGCTGGTTGGCGCTGTCCGAGACGATTTCGACGATCGGCGACTCGCCGCGCGAAAGCTGGCTCTCGAAATCCGGCGGCACGACCACAACCGGATCGCTGAAACGCGACTTGCGCAGCTCGATCTCGTAGGCGGCCGGTGCTTCCTTCACGGTGTAGGTCTGGCGCTCGAGAAAGTTCTTGAGCGTCGGCGCGTTCGCGAGCCCGGCGACGTAGACCTCGCGCAACTCCGCGCGTGCCTCGAGCGAGGCGACCAGCGCCGAGATCGCCATCAGCACGAGCGGTCCCATCAGCACCGACGACACGAGCACGGTCAGCAACGTGCGCCGGTCGCGCAGCGCGTCGATCAGCTCCTTGCGCAGCACGATCGAGACGGCGACGAGATGTCTTTTCATGTCGTAGCCTGCGCGGTCCGGGCCGGTGCACGCTCGCTCCCGTAGGCGAGCTTGACGAAGGCCTCCTCGAAATCGGTCTCGCCCGTCCGCTCGAGCAACTCGGGCACCGTACCGCTGGCGACGGCACGGCCCTCGGCGACGACGACGACGCTGTCGCAGAGGCGCTCGACCTCCTGCATGATGTGCGTCGAGAAGACGATGCACTTGCTGCCGCCGGCCGGGGTGCGCAGCCAGCGCAGGTTCTCGCGCAAGGCCCGCGTCGCCAGCACGTCGAGGCCGTTCGTCGGCTCGTCGAGGATGATGTTCGCGGGGTCGTGGACGAGCGCGCGGATCAGCGCCGTCTTCATCCGCTCGCCCTGGCTGAAGCCGTCGGTGCGGCGATCGAGCAGCGCCGTCATCTCGAACATCCGCGCCAGGTCCTGCGCCCGCGCGTCGGCCACTTCGCGCTCCATGCCCTGCAGCGCGCCGTAGTAGACGATGTTCTCGCGCGCGGTGAGGCGCGGATAGAGGCCGCGCGAATCGGAGAGCACGCCCATACGCGCGACGACCTCGCGCGGTCGGGCGACGACGTCGATGCCGTCGACCGCGAGCGTTCCCGCGTCGGGCGTGATGAGCGCGGCGAGCATGCGCAGCGTCGTCGTCTTGCCCGCGCCGTTCGGGCCGAGCAGCCCGGTGATGTGGCCCGGCGGTGCGCTAAAGCTCACGTCGCGAACGGCGTGGACGACGCGGCCGGCAGCGCGCTTGCGGCCGAGGCCGGCGAGCCCGTGCTTGCCCGCGGGCGCGACGCGGAACGACTTGGCGACGCCGCTCACTTCGATCATCGCGCCGCCTCCGAAGCCCCAGTCGCGACCGGACGAACCGGCTCGAACGCCGGCGGTCGCGGTATGTGCGCGGCGCACTCGGCATCGACCGTCGTCGCGTCGCGATCGGATGCGGCATCGATGAAGCGGAAGACGACGTCGCGCATGCAGCCGATCGCCATCACGCCGTGCCCGGCGTTGGCGACGACGACGTGGCGTGCCAGCGGACCCAAAGCGCGCGCGACGCGCTCGCCATGGCGCGGCGGCGTCACCGGATCGATGCCGCCGCTCAGTACGAGGACCGGCGTATCGCTTTTCACCAGCGTGTAGAACGACGCGGGCACCGCGCCGTGCGGCCAGCTCGCGCAGACTTCCTCGTACAGGCGCAAGAACGTCGTGCCGAAGTCGGGACCCGGGCGGTCGGCCGACCCTGAGACGCGGGGAAGGTCCTCGGCGCAGATGACGGAGAAATGCATTCCGGTGGCGAGCCGGCTCGACTTCTTCGCAACGAGGGTCGCGCTGAGCCCGAACAGGCCGCCCAGCTCGTCATGCGATGCGGCATCGATCGCTGCCGGAAGCGCGGCGGCGAGCACCGGCGAGTACAGCGCGCCGCGGACCGCGCCGAGAACCATGTCGCGCGTGAGGACGAAATGTTCTTCGCGGCCGTCGAGCGGGCGCCGTGCCATCACCGGCCGCGGCAGGCTTTGCAGCAGCGCCGCGAACCGCGCGCGCATGTCCGGGTGCGCCTGGGCACACGCCGCCTCTGCAGCACAGGCGGCCACGAGAGCATCGAAGGCGGCCTGGTTGTCGGCGGAAAAGCTCGCCGGCAAAGCCATGTCGGGCGGAGCGACGCCATCGATCACGCTGCGCCGCACGCGCTTCGGAAACTGCCGCAAGTACTCGAGCGCGACGCGCGTTCCGTACGAGCCGCCGACCAGGTCGACCTGCTCGACGCCGAGTTGCCGACGCACCGCGTCGAGGTCCTGCACCGCAAGCGTCGTCGTGAACAAGCCGAGATCGCTTTCGCGCTGGATGTAGGGAAGCTTCAGGAGCTTGGCCTTGCACTGCATGACGAGGCGCAAGCGCCGCTGCGGCTCGGATTGATCGGCCAGCGTCTCGTCTTCGGGCTCGTCGCAGGCGAGCGGCGCCGATCCGCCGGTACCGCGCTGGTCGACGAAGACGATGTCGCGCCGGTTGTTGAGACGGGCGAAGATCGGCATCGTCAGCGCGGCGACGCCGACCGCACTTTGCCCCGGGCCGCCGGCCAGCATGAAGACCGGGTCGGCGAGCTTGCGCCGCGCCATCGCCGGGACGACGACGTACCTTATCGGGATCGTCACCCGCTCGGGGTGGTCCGGGTCGAGCGGGCGTTGCACCCCGCCGCACAGCACGCCGTTGCGGATTCCGGCGACGTGGCAGTCGATGAGCGCCGTCTCCGCGGCTCTGGCTGCGGAGGTGAAGGCGAAGCCGGCGCAAGCAAGAAGCGCCGCGACGCCGGACGCCCGAGCGCGCAGGGTCATTCGCCGAGGGTGCGCTTCAGCTCGCCATTGCCGATCAGGCGCTCGAGCTGGTCGGCGCCGCCGACCAGGGTGCCCTTGACGAAGATCATCGGAAAGGTCGGCCAGCCGGTCCACATCTTCAAGGAATTGCGCTTGCGCCACTCGCCGAAGTAGCTGCCGTACTCGAGATAGTGGTAGGCAATGTCGGCGGCGGCGAGCGCCTTGCGCGCACGCCGCACGTGCGGATTGCCGGCCATGCCGACGACGAGAACGGGGTTCGTGGTCGCAGCCGCCTGGACGTTGTGGACGATGTCGGCGTTGAGGTTGGCGACCCTCTCGCGGATCGCCGGGTGGAGGCGGGCTTCTTCTAGGATCGTTCGTGGCATGGCAGGCGCTCCGGGTTCGGCAGGCGGCGACCATACCATCGCCGCGCAGCTTTCCCCTGGCCGCCCTGCCGACGCATCGGCCCGCCCCGCTTGCTTGTGGGAGGGGCCGGTGAGCTTGTCAGGCGGCGAGTACGCCGCGCTGGAAGTCGCTGACCGCCTGCTGCAGCTCGCTCGTCGTGTTCATGACGAACGGGCCGTACTGGGCGATCGGCTCGCCGAGCGGCCTGCCGGCGACCAGGAGCACGCGGGCTGGAGCGGCAAGGCCGGCCGGGGCGACCAGGCGAACGCCGGCAGCACCGGCCTCGTTGCCGAGGACGGCCATGCGCTCGGCATCGACCCGGGTCGGCGCGCTTGCGTCGCCGAATTCGACCGCGCCCGCCGACACGTAGGCGAACGCGTTGTGCCCGGGCGGCAGCTCGGCGTCGAAAGAAGCGCCGGACGGCAACGTGAGGTCGAGGACGATCGGCTCCGTCGTCGGCCGCATCACCGCACCGGCGACGCCTTGACTGTGTCCCGCGATGACGCGCACCGTTGCACCATCGGGCGTGACGAACCGCGGAACGTCGGCCGGCGCGATGTCGCGGTACGCCGGCGGCTGCATCTTGTCGCTGGCCGCGAGGTTGACCCAGAGCTGGAAGCCCGCCATGAGGCCGGCCTCCTGCTCGGGCATCTCCGAATGGATGATGCCGCGCCCGGCCGTCATCCATTGCACGCTGCCGGGCCCGAGCAGGCCGACGTTGCCGACGCTGTCGCGATGGCGCATGCGGCCCTCCTGCATGATCGTCACTGTCTCGAAGCCGCGATGCGGGTGATCGGGAAAGCCGCCGATGTAGTCGGCCGCGGCTTCGCTGCCGAAGGCGTCGAGCATGAGGAAGGGATCGAGCCGCTTCTGCAGGGGCTGCGTCAGGACGCGCGTGAGCTTGACGCCGGCGCCGTCCGAGGTCGGCTGGCCGCGGACGACGCGCTCGACGCTGCGCGAGCGAAACGCCGACGTGGAAGTGGGAGGGGTGTTCATCCGCTCAATGTAGCGACGGCCGCGCTGCCGGCAAGAGCACGCCGTTTGCACGCGCCGTTCAATCCCTCCGAATGCGCGCTTTTCGCAGCCGAGGTGTAATACCCGCCCCATCCCTTTCGACTGCATTCCATGAAGCTCTACTACAGCCCCGGCGCGTGCTCCCTGTCCCCGCACATCGTCCTGCGTGAATCCGGCCTGGCCTTCGAGCCGGTGTTGGCAAGCACCAAGACGCACAAGCTGCAGGACGGGACCGACTACTACACGATCAACCCCAAGGGCTACGTGCCGCTGCTCGAGCTCGACAACGGCGAGCGCCTGAGCGAAGGCCCGGCCATCGTCCAGTACATCGCCGACCAGGTTCCCGCGAAGAAACTGGCACCGGCCGCCGGAACGATGGCGCGCTACCGCCTGCAGGAGTGGCTCAATTTCACGACCAGCGAGCTGCACAAGACCTTCAGCGTCCTCTTCAACCCGGCGATGCCCGAAGAGGCGAAGGCGCTGATGCGTACCAAGGTGGGTGATCGCCTGAAGTGGGTCGATACGCAGCTCGAGGGCAAGTCGTACCTGATGGGCGACGCATTCTCTGTCGCCGATGCCTACCTCTTCACCGTCACCAACTGGACGCAGTACGTCGGTGTCGACATCTCGGCGCTGAAGAGCCTCGGCGCTTTCATGAAGCGCATGGCGGAACGGCCGGCGGTGCAGGAGGCGATGAAGGCCGAAGGTCTCCTGAAGTAGACGCCGCAGTGCGCGGCCTCGCCTTCTCGCTTCTGTTGATTGCGACGTCGGCGGGCGCCGCCGGGCCGGCACCCGGGCGCTACGAAGCGACGCTGTGCGTCGGCACGTCGGCGGCGCCGCCCTCGTGCGGCGCCGCCCAGTTCGAGTCGCGCCCGGGCGGGCGCGCGCAGGTGCGGGTCGCCGACATCGTCTACCGCCTGCACCTGCGCCCGGCGCAGCTCGACGTCGCGACGATGCAGGGAACGATGGAGATCGACGAGTTCAGCACCACCTACGAGTGGCAGGACGGGCGGCTGCGTTTCACCGACGCCGACAAGAACGTCCGCTACGAAGTGAAGCTCGGCGCGAAGTTGCCCGCCACGCGCAAGGGAGGTTCTGCGCCCTAGGCGAGTTGCGCTGCCGCGAGCAAGGCTCGCGTGTAGGGTTGGCGCGGGGCGTCGAACAGCGCTTCGGTCTCGCCTTCCTCGACGACCGCGCCATCCTTCATCACCATGACGCGATGCGACATGGCGCGCACGACGGCGAGGTCGTGGCTGATGAAGACGTAGCTCATCGCGTACCGACGCTGCAGGTCGGCGAGCAGCGCGAGCACTTGCTGCTGCACCGAGACGTCGAGGGCCGACGTCGGCTCGTCGAGCACCAGGACCTCGGGACGCAGGACGACGGCGCGGGCGATCGCGATGCGCTGCCGCTGGCCACCGGAAAACTCGTGCGGGTAGCGCTCGATGACATCGCTCATGCCACTCTGCGGGCCGAGGCCGACTTCGTCGAGCATGGTCGCGACGAGCGCCTCGCGCGCAGCACGATCGAGATCCGGGCGGTGCAGCTCGAGCCCTTCGCCGACGATGCGTCCGACCGTCATGCGCGGGCTGAGCGAGCCGAACGGATCCTGGAAGACGACCTGCATGCGACGGCGCATCGCGCGCAGCCCCGCCCGGTCGGCGCGGTCGACGCGCTCGCCATCGAGCAGGACTTCGCCCGCGGCGAGCGGCTGCAACGCGAGCAGGGCCATGCCGAGCGTCGTCTTGCCCGAGCCCGATTCGCCGACGATGCCGAGCGTCTCGCCGCGCCTGAGCGAGAGCGTCGCGCTCCGCACGGCGTCGAAGACGCGGCTGCGAAACCAGCCGAGCGGGATGTCGAAGCTGACCCGGATGCCCGTCGCCTCGACGAGCGTGGCCGAATCGGCGGCGATCGGCTGCACCAGGCGCTTGGGCCGGCTCGCGAGCAGCCTCTTCGTGTAGGCATCCTGTGGGTCGGCGAAGACCTGGGCGG
>DATMGW010000375.1:0-6215 GCA_035555295.1 Caldimonas sp. | reverse complement strand
CGGCGCCGCCGTCTCCGTGAGGCCGTAACCTTCGGTGAAGGTGAGGCCGAACTCGTCGAGCAGGCGCTGCGCCACCGCGTGCGGCATCGCCGCGCCGCCGCCGCTGAGCAGGCGCAGGCCCGAGAGATCGAAGCTCCTGTAGTTGGGGCTCGCGAACAGATCGATGATCATCGTCGGGATGCAGACCCAGTGCGAGATGCCGCGCTTCGAGATCAGGCGGCCGGCGAGCTCGCGGTCCCAGCGCGGCATCAGGTGCACGGTCGAGCCGGCCGCCACCGAGCCGAGAACGCTGTACACCATGCCGGTGATGTGGAACATCGGCACGACGCCGAGCGCCACCGATTCCGCCGAGCCGTAGCCCCACTGGCCGGCGACCGTGTTCGCCATCAGCGTGCGGTGCGTGTGCATGCAGCCCTTGGGCAGGCCGGTAGTGCCCGACGTGTAGGGCAGCAGAGCCAGGTCGTCGGCCTGCGCCGTGTGCGGGCCGGGGACGAGTTGGGCGGCGATCGCGTCGCTCCAGCGCACGTAGCCGGCCGGCAACTCGGGATCGCTGCGCAACCAGGCCTGCATCGCCGGCGGCGGCGCGTCGATGTCGGCGATCGCGCCTTCGGGCATCGCGTCGCCGTAGCGCGTGACCAGGACGCGCCGGGCACGCGAGCCCTCGGGAAGCTCCGCCTGCGCGGCCGCGACGATCGGCGCGAGATCGGCCGTGCAGACGACGACGCTCGTTTGCGGATCGATGATGTAGTGCTTCAGCTCCTCGCTCCGGTTCATCGGATTGACCGGAACGACGACCGCGTTCGCGCGCAGCGCAGCATAGAGGGCGATCGCGAACTGCGGACAGTTCTGCATGAAGACGGCGACGCGATCGCCGGCGCCGACGCCTTCTTTCTGCAGCCACCCGGCGATCGCCTCTGCCTGCTCGTGCAGTTGCCTGAAGCTGAACCTCCGCCCGAAGAACACGTACGCCGCCCGATCGGGAAAACGCCTGGCCGCGACCTCGACGTTGAACCACAGCGAGGTCTCGGGGATGACGAGAGAGCGCGGCAGGCGCTTCGGCCAGACCGCGAAATGCGGGCGATCCGCGGGCACTTCGAAACTTGCAGGTGACGACGGCACGAGCGGCTCCGGGCGAAGAAGGGCAAGGGCCCGAGGTATAGCCGAGGCGGCTGCCGCTGCCCACGGCGTCTACCCGGATCGAAGGAGAGAAGGCGCCGCGACGAACTCGCGCGGCGCGGCGCTCAGCCGCTGCCGATCAACGGTTCTCGCGCGCGCGTTTGCGGTTGAGTACCTCGACACATTCGGGCGTGCTCCGGTAACGCGGCTCCTCGCACTTCTCGTCCATGCACAGGGCGAGCGCGATGAAGACTCGCTTGCCGCAGGCCTCGCGCGCCGACGCAGGCTGGGTCTCGGCCTGCACGGGTTGGGGCACCGGGCGCGAGACCGGGGGCACCGGCTCGCGCAGCGCGGGCGAACCCAATGGCCGCGGCCGATCCGCCGGAGTGACCGGAGGCGGATAGCCCAGCGACGAGGACTCGACCGCGCGGTTCGGTGCGTTGCCGGTGCCCACTGTCGTCGTCGGCGATTCGGTCTCGCCGGGACGCGGGACCGGACGGCCCGGCGGACGTGCCCGCGAGTTCGCGGTGTCGGTCGGAGCGTATGGGCGATCGACGGAGGCGTTGCGGTCGACGACGACGGGAGCGCGATCCGCCGAGGCGGGAAGCTTCGCCGTCGGATTCGCCGGCAGGGTGTTCGCGGGCGTGTCGTTGCGCGTCACGGTGGGCGGCGGACGCGCGACGGGCGGTGGCAACGCCCTGGTTTCGTCAGGCAGCGTTGCCGTAGCCGTCGTCGGCGCAGGGGCCGGTACCGACACCACGGGCGGCGAGGTCGGGGTCGTTGTCGGCATCGTCGTCGCCGTCGTCGTGACCGGCTCGGGGACCGGAGGCACAGGCCGAGGGGCCGCGACCACCGGCGCAACGGCGCTGGCAGCATTCGCCGTTCCATCGCCGATCGCGCCGTCCCGCTTCCCGGCGAATTGCCACGCCGCGGCGGCGCCGAGCGCGACCAGCACGGCGACGCCGGCAACGACGAGGCCGACCTTCGACGACGAGCCGGCTGGCGTTGCACCAGCCTGCCCTGCCGCGTTGGCAGCCGCGGCCTGAGACGGCGCAGCCATCGCCGCCAATGGAGCCGGTCTGGAACGCGGCGGTTGCGTGGTGGAGGCACCACCGTGCGCCGCCTGCGCAGCGCCTGCGACGGGCAAGGGCGGCGGCAGCGTCGACGGA
Organism: Caldimonas sp.; assembly: GCA_035555295.1. Lineage (GTDB taxonomy): Bacteria > Pseudomonadota > Gammaproteobacteria > Burkholderiales > Burkholderiaceae_C > Schlegelella_A. The sequence continues at coordinate 3,930 of DATMGW010000375.1, read as the reverse complement.
CGCGACGCAGGCCACTCGCTGGGCCGCCCGCCGACCGACGGCGGCGGTGGCGGCGCCGTCGGCGCATCGAACTGCGAAAGAGAGGTCCGCGCCGTCGGCATCTGTGCTGTCGGGCTGAAGGTCGTCGTCGGCCGCGGTTGGCCGGGTGGAGGAACGTGCGCCGTCGGCAGCTGCGTCGGGATGTAGGCCGTGTTGATTCGCGTCGGGTCGGCGGTCGGCTCGATCTGCCGAGTCGGCTCGTAGGCGGCGGCAGGGGGGGTCGCCAGCACCGCCGGCGGGATCGTGATGCCCGGCCTTCCGCGCGGCGGAATCGCTGCATTGCCGTCGAGCACGGCGCGCAGCTGCTCGCCGTTTTGCGGCCGCTGGTTCGGACGGATCGCCAGCATCCAGGACACCGCCTCGAGGAAGCGCGGCGACACGCCGGGGACGATGCGGTGCTCGATCGCCTCGGCATCGTCCTGTACAGCGCGCGCCGTCGCCGGCGCGGGCGGAGCGCCGAACAGCAGGTAGTGGATGACGGCGCCGAGCGCATAGAGGTCGGTCCACGGGCCCTGGCGCAGCTGCGTCATCTCGGCGTACTGCTCGATCGGCGCGTAGCTGGGCTTGAGGATCGCCGTCAGCGACTGCGTGCGGTCGCTGATGACGCGCCGCGCCGCCCCGAAGTCGAGCAGCACCGGTGGCCCGTCGGGAGGCAGGAGGATGTTGTCCGGGGCGATGTCGCGGTGATAGACGCCCTCGCGATGCAGCAGCTCGAGCGCCGAAAGAATCGGCGAGATGACGCTGCGAATCCACGCTTCGTCGGGCGGATGCGCCATGCGTCGGCGCGTGTCGCGCAAGGTGACGCCCTGCAAGAACGGCATCACCATGTACGCGGTGGCGTTGTCTTCCCAGAAGCGATAGACCTTGACCAGCGACGGATGGTCGAAGCGGGCGAGCAGCCGCGCCTCGTTGACGAAGGAACGCAAGCCGATCGCGTAGGTCTCTGCGAACGAGCTCGATCGCACCGTGATCTGCGGGCCGGCGCCGCGCGCCGCGAGCGAGGCCGGCATGTATTCCTTGAGCGCCACCTCGCGTTCGAGCGAATGGTCGTTGGCGAGATAGACGATGCCGAAGCCGCCGACGCCGAGGACGCGAATGATCTCGAACTCGCCGAAGCGCGTGCCGGGCGGCAGCGCATCGTGGTCGGTGCCGGACGGGGTGGCCAGCGGGGGGGCGGAATCAGGCGGTAGCGTGCTCATGGAAGAGGCGCCCGACGCAGCCGGGGCAGACGTGGAGCTTACCGCAGGCGTAGCACGGCCGGCCACCCTCGGGCGGGGGTTGGCCCGAAGCGTCGAGAATACGCAATTCGACCGAAAGTCCGAGCTTCGACCCATGGCCACCATCCTTCAGCACCTGCCCAGCGGCCAAAGAGTCGGGATCGCTTTCTCCGGCGGCCTCGACACCAGCGCGGCGCTGCTCTGGATGAAGCTGCACGGCGCCATCCCCTATGCCTACACCGCGAACCTGGGCCAGCCCGACGAGCCCGACTACGACGACATCCCGCGCAAGGCCCTGCAATACGGCGCCGAAAAGGCGCGCCTCGTCGATTGCCGCGCCCAGTTGGCCGCCGAAGGCCTCGCCGCGCTGCAATGCGGCGCCTTCCACATCTCGACTGCCGGCAGCACCTACTTCAACACGACGCCGCTCGGCCGCGCCGTCACCGGAACGATGCTCGTCGCGGCGATGAAGGCCGACGGCGTCGACATCTGGGGCGACGGCAGCACCTACAAGGGCAACGACATCGAGCGCTTCTACCGCTACGGCCTGCTCGTCAACCCGATGCTGCGCATCTACAAGCCCTGGCTCGACCAGGCCTTCATCGACGAGCTCGGCGGCCGCGCCGAAATGTCGGCGTTCATGAGCCAGGCGGGCTTTGCCTACAGGATGTCGGCCGAGAAGGCGTACTCGACCGACTCGAACATGCTCGGCGCGACGCACGAGGCCAAGGACCTCGAACAGCTGTCGAGCGGCGTGACCATCGTCCAGCCGATCATGGGCGTCGCCTTCTGGCGCGACGACGTCGAGGTGAAGCGCGAATCGGTCAGCGTGCGCTTCGACGAAGGCCGGCCGGTGGCGCTCAACGGCGTCGAGCAGCGCGACCTGGTCGAGCTGCTGCTCGAAGCCAACCGCATCGGCGGCCGGCACGGCCTGGGCATGAGCGACCAGATCGAGAACCGCATCATCGAGGCGAAGAGCCGCGGCATCTACGAAGCGCCCGGGCTAGCGCTGCTCTTCATCGCCTACGAGCGGCTCGTCACCGGCATCCACAACGAAGACACGATCGAGCAGTATCGCGAGCACGGCCGGCGCCTCGGCCGCCTGCTCTATCAGGGCCGCTGGTTCGATCCGCAATCGATCATGCTGCGCGAGACGGCGGAGCGCTGGGTCGCGCGTGCGGTGACCGGAGAGGTGACGATCGAGCTGCGCCGCGGCAACGACTACTCGATCATGGACACCATATCGCCCAACCTGTCGTACAAGCCCGAACGGCTGACGATGGAAAAGGGGGAGTCGAGCTTTTCACCGCAGGACCGGATCGGCCAGCTGACGATGCGCAACCTCGACATCTCCGACACGCGCGACAAGCTGGCGACCTATGCGAAGGCCGGGTTGCTCGCGTCGGGCAAGGGCAACGCTTTGCCGCAGATCCGCCACGACGATCCGAAGCCCGGATAAATCAGAAACGTATCTTCCGGCCGCAAGACGACACGCCCGTTTTGGGGGGTGACGGATCGGCGCCGAGCGCCGCATAGTCGCGAACGTCCGAACATCGGCATGGAGGCTACGAAGCGATGGGTGCGAAGAGCGAAAAGATCTGGACCACGAAGGAGGCAGGCAGTCTCTCGATCTCCTGGGCGAACATGCTCAAGAAGGCTAAGGCGCTCAACCTGCCCAACCTCAAGTCACCGTCACTGGGCGAGAAGGACTTCAAGCCGCTCGTCGACGAGATGAAGACGAAGAAGACGGGCGCCGACTGGGTCTGGGAATTCGACTTCGACTCGTTCGACTTCGAATACAACGTTACCGTCGGCTCCAAGTCGCTGCTGATTGCCAGCGCCAAGTTGAACACCGTCGACATGAGCAGGCGGCGCGAGATCCTCGACAGTCTGAAGGCCGGCACCAAACTCGTCGCCCAGCCCGACATCGACAAGTACTTCAAGCAGGCCGAGCAGCGTGGCGAGATCCGCAAGATCGACGACGCGATCAAGAAGATCCAGGCCGACATCGACACCTACGAGAACGCCAAGAAGATCCAGAAGCCGAAGAGCGACGACCTGACGAACCAGCAGCTGCGGCTCGACCTGAAGGAGTACGCCAAGACGGTCGGCAAGGTCGCCTACGTCGACTTCATGATCGGCGTCGACTCGGAGTGGAATCCCGCCGTCATCATGACCACGCATTTCGCGAAGGGCGCCAAGGAGCATCTGCCGGCCGTTCCGGAAGCCGCCGTCGAAAAGCTGCGCAAGGACTGGAACGACGGCAAGGGCAAGCCCGACTTCGCAACGGTGCGCAAGTTCGTCGGCGCCTGGGTCGACAAGAACCTCATGCCGCAGTTCGTCAAGAACACGATCGCCGAGCTCGACAAGGGCATCGCGCAGAAGAAGGCGCAAATCGCGCAGCTGCAGGCCAAGCGCAACAAGCTCATGGGTCACTGACGCCTCGGCGCCGGTACGGCCGCATGGCGGCGGACGCGCTCAGACGACGACCGGCTCGTGCTCGAGCCGGATCCCGAAGCGGCCGTAGACGCTTTCCTGGATGGCCAGGGCCAGCGTCATCACTTCCGAGCCGATCGCCGCGCCGCGGTTGACGAGGACCAACGCCTGCTTCTCGTAGACGCCAGCCTGGCCAACCGACTTCCCCTTCCAGCCGCAGGCGTCGATCATCCACGCC
>DATMGW010000374.1:0-3030 GCA_035555295.1 Caldimonas sp. | reverse complement strand
CGATCTTCGAGCTCATCGCCGATAGGCCTCGGGATCGAGGCGGCGCATCTCGGCCTCGATCCAGGTCTCGACTTCGCGCATCAGCGAATCGGCATCGCGCCCGGTCGAATCGATCGGCTTGCCGATCGAGATGTCGATCGTTCCCGGCCGCAGCACCAGGCTCTTGCGCGGCCAGCATCGACCGGAGGTGACGGCCACCGGAAGCACCGGCCGGCCCGTCTCGATGGCCAGCCGCGTGCCGCCGTGCTTGTACGTGCCCTGGCTGCCGCGCGGCGTGCGCGTGCCCTCGGGAAACATGATGACCCAGTTGCCCTGCGCCATGAAGCGGCGGCCCTGCTCGGCGACCTTGGTCCAGGCCTCGGCGCGCTTGCTGCGATCGATGTGGATCAGGTCCATGCGCGCCATCGCCCAGCCGAAGAAGGGAATCCAGAGCAGCTCACGCTTGAACACGTAGCACAGCGGATGCGGCATCAACGACGGGTAGGCCAGCGTCTCCCACGCCGACTGGTGCTTGGACAACAGGATGACCGGCGAATCGGGCAGGTTCTCGCGGCCCTGGACGCGAGCCTTGACGCCGCAGATCACCCGGGCGCCCCAGATCGAAAGGCCCAGCCAGCCGGCGCAGACCCAATACAGGCGTTCGCCGCGGACGAAGATCGAATAGAGGACGGCGAAGGTCGCCCACGGAACGATCGTGACGACCAGGAAGACGAAGTACAGCGCCGAGCGGCAGGCAGCGACCAGCCGGGCCATCAGTCGAGCTTCCCGAAGACCGAGTCGGGCTCGACGTCGTCGACGCCGCGCTCGCGCCGCTCGTCGTGGATCAGGGCGTGCGCGAAGGCGGCGAGATCGGCGTGGATGCGCGCTCCGGGAATGTCGCGGACGAGCGCGCCGAGCTCCGCCTCGTCGAGCCGCGCCCCCTTGCCCGTGCGCACCAGGTGCGGCGCGCAGCCGACGGAGGCGCCCGCCTGCAGATCGCGCAGGGAATCGCCGACGAGGTGCGCTTCGCCGAGGTCGATGCCGTAGCGCTCGCCGATCATCTCGAAGAGGCCGGGCAGCGGTTTCCTGCAACGGCAACCGTCGCCGGGACCGTGCGGGCAGAAGAAGACGGCGTCGATGCGGCCGCCCACCGCGGCGAGCTCGCTGTTCATTCGCGCATGGATGGCGTTGAGCGCCGCCATGTCGAACAGGCCGCGCGCCAGGCCCGACTGGTTGGTCGCGACGACCGTGTGCCAGCCCGCGTGGTTGAGCCGCGCGATCGCCTCGAGCGAGCCGGGCACCGGCACCCATTCGTCGGCCGACTTCACGTAGTCGTCGCGATCCTCGTTGATCGTGCCGTCGCGGTCGAGGATGACGAGTTTCATGGCAGAGCGATTGTCGCGCCGGTCAACCCGCGAGTTTGGACAGATCGGCAACGCGGTTCATGGCGGCGTGCAGCTTGGCGAGCAGCCCGAGGCGATTCGCACGCAGCACGGAGTCGTCGGCGTTCACCATTACTGCATCGAAGAAGGCATCGATCGGCGCCTTCAACGCAGCCAGCGCCTGCAACGAAGCGGTGTAGTCCTGCTTGCGGAATGCGAGATCGGCCCTGGCCTCGACGTTCATGAGCGCCGCATGCAGTGCCGCCTCGGCAGGCTCCGTCAGCAGCGATGAATCTACGAACTCCGATGCTTCACCGTCCGACTTCTTCAGGATATTGCCAACTCGTTTGTTGGCCGCGGCCAACGATGCCGCTTCGGGCAGTGCAGCGAATGCGTGTACGGCGTCGAGCCTTCGTTCTACATCGACAAGTTGGGCGGGCGGGCGCGCGAGCACCGCTTCAACTTCCTGCGATGAATGGTCGTGCTCGCGCAGGTAGCCCACAAGGCGTTCGTAGATGAACGCAAGCAAGGGCTCGCTCGGATCCTTGATGGCCACCCCAAAAACCGGCACTGCCAGCGCGACGAGCTGTTCGAGGCCGATGGGAACGGGTACCTCGATCAGCATGCGAATCACGCCCAGCGCTTGGCGCCGCAAGGCAAACGGATCCTTGTCGCCAGTAGGCACCTGGCCGATGCCGAACAGTCCCACCAGGGCTTCGAGCTTGTCGGCCAACGCCACGGTCACGCCGACTTTGCCTCGAGGCAGATCGTCGCCCGCAAAGCGTGGCTTGTAGTGATCTTCGATGGCCTGGGCCACTTCGTCGGACTCGCCGTCATGGCGCGCGTAGTAGCCGCCCATCACGCCTTGCAACTCAGGAAATTCTCCGACCATGTCGGTCAAGAGGTCGGCCTTGGCGAGCATGGCGGCGCGATCGACCGGGCCGGCGAGCTTCTCATACAAGAACACGCCGCTTGCGATCTGCCCAGCGATGGCTCGCACCCGCGCCGTCCGCTCGCCCTGCGTACCGAGCTTGGCGTGATAGACGACCTTGTCGAGTCCAGGCACGCGCGACGCGAGCGTCTTCTTCCGATCCTGGTCGAAGAAGAACTTCGCGTCGGCAAGCCGCGGCCGAACGACACGCTCGTTGCCCTCGACGATGCGGCTGGCGTCGGCCGGCGTGATGTTGCTGACGATGAGAAAGCGGTTCGACAGCGCGCCCTTCGCATCGAGCAGCGGGAAGTACTTCTGGTTCGCCTTCATCGTCAGGATCAGGCACTCGGACGGGACACCGAGGAAGGCCTTTTCGAATTCGCACACCAGAACGTTCGGCTTCTCGACCAGGCCGGTCACCTCGTCGAGCAGCGCGTCATCGGCAACGGGCGTCAAGCCGTCCTCGCGCGCCGCCACCGTCTCGAGCTGACGGACGATCTCGGCGCGGCGACCATCGAAGCTGACCATTACTGCGCCTTCGTCACGCAATTGCTCGGCGTAAGAGGCGGCCGAGCGCAGCGCGATCGGCGAGGCGCTGCCTTCGAAGCGGTGCCCGCGCGTCGTGCGACCGGCCTGCAGGCCGAGCGCCCGGACCGGCACCACGGCGTCACCGTGCAGAGCGACCAGGCCGTGCGCCGGGCGGACGAAGCTGACGCTGGTCCAGCCGTCGGCGAGCTG
>DATMGW010000373.1:0-2516 GCA_035555295.1 Caldimonas sp. | reverse complement strand
GCAGTTCGAGAAGTCGCGAACGAGCATGCCGACGTTCCCGCCGAGCGGCTGCAGCGGCGCCTCGGTGCGCGGGATGCGCAGATTGAACAGGGCGGCGAGGATGTAGATCGCGACGATCACGGCGATCGCCGCTTCGGGCGCGGTCGAGATGCCGGTGTCGATGATCGGGAGGTCGAACGTGAGCAACTGGTGCGAGACGGCGCGGCCGAGCAGTTGCCCGCCGAGCAGCACGCCGAGGATGATCGACAAGATGGTGAGCCCTTCGATCCAGCCGTTCGCCTTGACCAGCTGCGAGTTGGGCAAGAGCTCGGTGAGGATGCCGTACTTGGCGGGCGAGTAGGAGGCGGCGCCGAGGCCGACGATGCCGTAGGAGAGCAGTGGGTTGGCGCCGAACAGCATGAGCAGGCAGCCGATGACCTTGATCGCGTTCGAGACGAACATCACCGTGCCCTTCGGCACCGCGTCGGCGAAGGCGCCGACGAGCGGCGCGAGGATGACGTAGAAGAGCGCGGCAATAGGCGTCAACGCCGGGATGTGCCACGTCGGCGCGCCGCTCGTCTTCAGCAACTCGATGGCGGCGACAAGCAATGCGTTGTCTGCCAGCGAGCTGAAGAACTGCGCCGACATGATCGTGTAGAAGCCTTTTTTCATTCGCTTCGTTGCGGCGCTGGCGGAGCTGTTGTCCGCCTTTCGTCTCCGGGGGCGCGGGTTTATAGCACGCGGGTTTTGCGGTTCAGACACGGCTCCGGTGCATGGGCCGCGGCTGGCAGAATTCGCCCATGCCGAGGCCGATCGAAGCGCTCGTCCACGCCGACGCCCTCGTGGCCAACCTGGCGGTGGCGCGTCGCGCGGCCGGCGGCGCCAAGGTCTGGGCGGTCGTCAAGGCCGATGCCTACGGGCACGGTATCGGTAATGTCTACGCTGCGCTGAAGGGCGCCGACGGCTTTGCCCTGCTCGACATCGCCGAAGCGGAACTCGTGCGCGATCTCGGCTGGCGCGGCCCCGTGCTGCTGCTCGAGGGCTGCTTCGAGGCGCGCGATCTCGACACCTGCTCGCGCCTGCATCTGTGGCACACCGTCCATCGCGAGGCGCAGATCGACTGGCTCGCCGCGCACAAGACCGATCACCCGCAGCGCGTCTTCCTGAAGCTGAACAGCGGCATGAACCGGCTCGGCTTTTCCCCCGAGCTCTATCGCGCCGCGTGGCTGCGCCTCGACGCCCTGGCGCAGGTCGGCGAGATCACGCACATGACGCACCTCGCCGACGCCGACGCGAGAGACGCTTCGGCGATCGACGCGTCGCTCGCCGCGTTCGCCGCAGCGGCGGCCGAGCTGCCGGGGGAGCGCTCGATCTGCAACAGCGCGGCAACGCTGCGCTTCGGCACAGCGCTCGCTGCGACGGCGAGCGACTGGGTGCGCCCGGGGATCATGCTGTACGGGTCGTCGCCCGACCATCCGCGGCACAGCGCGGCCGATTGGGGCCTGCGCCCGGCGATGACGCTGAAGAGCGAAATCATCGCCGTGCAGACGATCGGTCCCGGCGCGACCGTCGGCTACGGATCGAGCTTCACGGCAGAGCGCGAGATGCGCGTCGGCGTCGTCGCCTGCGGCTACGCCGACGGCTATCCGCGCGTCGCGCCGGGGACGAACGAGCGCGGCACGCCGGTGCTCGTCGACGGCCATCGCACGCGAACCGTCGGACGGGTTTCGATGGACATGATCACCGTCGATCTGACGCCGCTGGCGCAGGCAAAGATCGGCAGCAGCGTCGTCTTGTGGGGGCGGGCCGACAACGGCGCCCTGCTCTCGATCGACGAGATCGCGCAGGCTGCAGGAACCGTCGGCTACGAGCTGATGTGTGCGCGCGCACCGCGCGTTCCGGTGCGCGTCGTCGCGCTATGAGCCTCGTCCGGTGAGCACCGCCCCGGTTGTCGACGCCGCGGAGGTCGAGTTCACCGCCGTGCGCGCGCAGGGCGCGGGCGGGCAGAACGTCAACAAGGTGTCGAGCGCCGTGCACCTGCGCTTCGACATCGTCGCCTCGTCGTTGCCCGACGCCGTCAAGGCCCGCCTGCTCGGCCGCGCCGACCGCCGCGTCAGCGACGAAGGCGTGATCGTCATCAAGGCGCAGCGGCACCGCAGCCAGGACCTGAACCGGCGCGACGCGCTCGATCGACTCAATGCGCTGGTCGCCCGCGCCGCCGAGGTGCCTCGGGTCCGCAAGGCGACGCGGCCGACTCGCGCTTCGCGCGAGCGGCGCCTCGAGGGCAAGAGCCTGCGTTCCGAAGTCAAGGCGCAGCGGGCCAAGGTCTCCGGCTGAGGTGTTGGCCGGCGCCGCGCCTGGCGCGCCGATTCCAGCAGCTTGCGCCGCGCCGTTTCGTTTCGTCGCTTCGCCGGCGCCGTGGGGCGACGCCTTGCCTAGAGTGGCCGCATCGTCACTACGCGAGGCCGCCATGCAACACCGCTTGTCCGTCGTCGCCGTCGTCACCTTCGTCGCGGTCGTGTCCGCCCTCGTCCTGT